>PAHB01000048.1 GCA_002704665.1 Pseudomonadota bacterium | reverse complement strand
TCTAACGAGGAGACTACAATTTCTCTCAATTACGAGAGTACCATGGATGCATTAGCCAAAGGCACGAGGGACGGTATTATCTTGGCAGTGAATGTTGGTGCGATGGTTTTGGTGCTGGTTAGCCTGGTTGCACTGGCTAACGGTGCGCTCTCAATTGTCAACCTAATCGAGACTCCTCTATCGTTGGAAAGGATATTTGGTTGGATTTTTTCGCCGATTGCATGGTTGATCGGTATTCCGTGGGCTGAGTCAGCGACTGGGGGTTCTTTGTTGGGGACGAAACTGGTTCTAAATGAATTAGTAGCATTTATTCAGTTAGCGGAGGTGGCACCTGCATTATCCGAACATTCAATTAAAGTATTGACCTTCGCATTATGCGGTTTTGCGAATTTTGGAAGTTTGGGTATTTTGCTTGGAGGGCTTTATATCCTCGTTCCCGATCGTCGTGAGGAAACAATAAGAATAGCCCCAAAATCTATAGTTAGTGGGACCATGGTCAACCTAATGAGCGCTTCTATTGTATCGGTGATAATATCTATTTAAATGATGATATCAGCTGTTTGATCTTATCGACTCCAGTTTGGGAGATATCCTTGTGCATAACCCACCTAGGTCTCCCAACTTTAACGCCACCTTTCTCAAGGTGTGCGGCGAATGAGGCGTGTAGCTCTTTATCGATCTCAAGATGAAGCATGTTGGTCGCCAACCTTACATTATTTGCACCGAACCTTGCGACGAGAGCGCTGAACACTTCGCTCGCTTTTTCATGATCATAGGCAAGACTGTCAATATTATTCTTAAGTGCGTATAAACCTGCCGCCGCAATGATACCAGCCTGTCGCATACCTCCACCCAGAACTTTCCTCCATCTTCGACCAGCTTCGATAAATCCCTCGTCTCCAATAAGAACGGAGCCGATTGGTGCACCGAGGCCCTTAGATAAACAAAAAGAGACGCTATCAAAATCTTTTACAATATCTGGTGGCTCATAATTCCCAAAAACAGCCGCGTTGAATATTCTTGCTCCATCTAAATGCGATGCCAAATCATATTCCTTACATAGCTGGTTAATTTCCTGAGCATAATAATGCGGGAGCGGCATTCCTGCGTGAGTGTTTTCCAAGCAAACCAACCTGGTTTTTGGAAAATGTATATCATCGGGCTTGATCGCTGCGACAATATCATTCAGCTGTAGTGTTCCGTCCACACCCATTGCAAGCGGATTTGGTTGAATTCCACCAAGGACAGCTGCGCCACCACCCTCGTATTTAAAAGTATGAGCGTTTTGACCAACAATATATTCATCACCGCGAGTACAATGAGTTAGCATTGCAATGAGGTTCGTTTGGGTTCCGGAAGGCCCGAAAAGCCCAGCCTCCTTACCCATTAATTCCGCGGAATATTGCTCTAATTCCGTTACCGTCGGGTCTTCACCGTAAACATCATCGCCGACGCGAGCCGACGCCATGGCCTCTCTCATTCCCCTGCAGGGTACAGTAACTGTATCGCTCCGCAGATCAATCAAAATGTTGGTAATGCGAGTTAGCTATGTTCGACCATCCGATATTTCACTGGGCCGCAAGCGAAACGTTATAAACTCCCGCCTGTCTGGCGGAATCCATTATGTGTATCATTATGTCCGTTGTTGATTCTGGGTGAGCCTGAATAATAACTGGTGCTTCAGGGTTTTCGGCGTGAAGTCTCTCAATATTGGCTCTCACTGAACGCCTGTCCACGTCCCTCTTCCCGATGATTATTCTATCCCTGTTGGTGATTCGTACCACGATGCTTTTCTTATTTGGGTCAATGGTCTTGGGTTTGTCCTCATCAGGTTGGTTAACGTCTAGGCCAACCTCTTTTACAAAAGTAGCTGTAACGATAAAAAAGATGAGCATTATGAATACGACATCTAGCATTGGTGTCAGGTTTGGTCCTTCGTCCTTACCAGCAGATTTTCTTGCTCCAAACGCTCTTCGCATGGTTTCTCGCCCCTCTAAATTTAATCCAATGTTAAATTAAGTACTCCAAAGAGCAAAGAGGGAATACAATGTTTGTTCGTGATGTTGATAGGGAAGACGAGGATATTCAGCGTCTTTCGGCTCGCCATCGAATTAAAACTTGATATAAGAGATTACTACCGTTTAGTGGAGCGTTTGGATGATATGGAGATAAATTGTTTTAAATCCTACGATATAAGAGGGGTTGTAGGAGAGAGTGTCTCGGAGGACGTTTTCTATAGAATTGGAAGAGCGCTGGTACGAGTCATGGCCGCTCGCAACGTTGTTGTGGGTCATGATGCAAGAGCATCCTCACCCGTTTTAGCTACTGCTTTTGCAAATGGTGTACGGGATGAAGGAGCAGATATCTTGGACATCGGGCTTTCTGGCACAGAAGAAATTTATTTTGCGACCTCTCATTTTCATGCCGGCGCAGGTGCGGTTATAACGGCCTCGCACAATCCTATCGAGTACAATGGGATGAAGTTCGTCGGGGAAGGCTCCGCTCCATTGCGCGTCGAGAGTGAGTTCCTAGAAATCAAGGCCCTCGCAGAAAACTTAGAACAATTCAGTCCAAATTCGGCGCGAGGAAAAATATTTGATGTTTCGCTAGAGAGCAGATCTGCTTATGCCTCAAAGGTATTGAGTTTTGTTGATGCTGAGAATCTAAAGCCTCTGCGCTTGGTGATTAACTGTGGGAACGGTGCGGCCGGTCCCGCGCTAAGAGAAATAAAAAGGCAACTAAAAGAAAAAAAAAGTGAGCTAGCCATCTTAGAAGTTTTTGAAGAGCCGGACCCGAGTTTCCCGAATGGCATACCAAACCCGATCCTTCCTGAAAATCATCATTTCACCTCAAATGTCGTTCTGACAGAAAACGCAGATTTTGGAGTGGCGTTTGATGGGGATTTTGACAGGTGCTTTTTCTTCGACAGAAACGGTGAATTTGTTCCCGGCGAGATAATGGTTGGCTTGCTCGCGGCGTTCTTCGCGGCTCAGGGTATAAATGAGGTCATAGTGCATGATCCAAGACTTGTTTTTAATACACAAAAAGTGTGCGAGAGATATGAAGCATCACCCATACAATCGCGTACAGGACATCTTTTTATGAAACAGGTAATGAGAGATCATAAAGCGGTGTACGGCGGTGAAATTTCGGCGCATCATTATTTCAGAGATTTCTTTTATTGTGACAGTGGTATGATCCCATGGCTCGTGGTCGCTGATCTTCTGAGCAAATCAAATCTAGATTTGACGCAGTTTGTCACGGAACAAAAATCACAATTCCCCTCATCAGGTGAGAAGAATTTTTCGATAGATGATACCGCCGGTCTACTGCGTGCTATCGAGGGAAAATACAAGGGGGAAGCTCTCGAAATTGATAAAGAGGATGGATTGAGTGTGTTTTTTGAGAATTGGCGGTTCAATTTAAGGGGGTCTAACACAGAGCCTCTAGTCCGCCTTAACATAGAAACACAAGGAGATCTGGTGCTTCTTGAGCAGAAATTAACGGAGTTAACTCATCACTTAGAGAACTTCTAAAAAGATATTAAGTTGGATGGTTCGCAGGAGTTATCCAATCTCTTGGCTTTAAAAAAAACTCTGTAAGTAGGTGTTCAGGAGAACCCTTTTCGATGGGGTACTCGTAACACCATGCCGCCAAAGGAGGCATTGAGGCAAGAACGTTCTCCACCCTGCGACCACTCTGCAGTCCATACTTTGTACCTCTATCTAGAAGAAGATTAAATTCAGCATATCTTCCCCTCCGAAATAATTGAAAAGAACGATTTTTATCAGTGAATGGTTCAGATCGTCTTCTCTCGAAAATTTCTGTATAAAGTGGTAAGAAGGATTCCCCGATCTTCTCTATCTTAGTGAAAGTGAAGTTGAAATTATCGCTCGCAAGGTCGTCAAAAAATAGCCCCCCTATCCCACGTTGTTCATCTCTGTGCGGAAGATAGAAGTATTCATCACATTTTTTTTTCATACTCTCATACTCCTCCTCCACAGAGCTCCTTGCTCCAAGGTGCCAATGCTGTGCATCCTTTATAAAACCGTAGGTTGGCGTCAAATCGTACCCACCCCCGAAATGCCACTGGACGGGCTCTTTTTTTACAATGAAAAGTCTTAGGTTCATATGAGTAGTAGGGACAAATGGATTTGAAGGATGTACGATTACAGAAAGGCTAACAGCCTCGAAAGGAGAGCCTGCTAGATCACTTCTTGATTCTGACACTGCCTTTGGCAACGAGGCTCCAATGGAATGAGTGAAATTCACGGCTGCTTTTTCTATGGGGCCGGTTCCCGCCAAAACTCTAGGGTCGCTGAGGCCTCCTTGAGAAGGAGTCTTTGGCGCATGGGAAAAACTCTGATCTCCATTGATTTGCGCCAACCTGCCGCAAATTCGGTTCTGCAAATCTTGCAAGAATTCTTTTGCGGTCTTGATCATTAATATGTCGCTCCCACTCATTTAGACAGAGGGGAGAGATTAGATGTCGTGTGCATTCTAGTTTCCCTAGTCTTAAAAGCGAACTAGCCTTTCTTTTGCTTGTGGTTTTTCAAAATTCCTGTTTGCGAAGCGATGTTATCACACTGCAGGATCAAGTAGAGTTTTACCATAGTAGATAGAATCTAATTGTTGACTAAAGAGACGTTTCAAGAGTGGTGGTCTGTATGCGGGTTCTGGAAAATGTCAATTATTTAAGGCATTTCAACCGCGCAGGCTGACTAAACCGAATGACCAAAATAGCCGAAAGAGGAGCGCGATAATAATGGTGATGATGCGATTAGAGAGCCAGTAAGAGACAAAGTGGTAACCTCTCCTTTAGAAAGTTTGGTCATCGATGTTCGGGCGGATGCCTACTCTTATTTTTTGGGATGCGGTGATATAGACGAAGGCATTAATATCACAATTCTCTTGATTGGAACCTCCTTCAGAAAAAGGAATAGCTTCCATGCTTCGAATTATAGACATTCAAAGAGAGCGAGCTACCGAGAACCGTTATATTGGGCCTTCTGGATCTTCCTCCGCGCCACAACTAGCCGGATCTAACTTCAGAAGTTCGCGGGATTAATTTCTTAGTAGCGTCATCAAAATCTTGGAAAATTCATTCGAAAATAGTTTGAATGTTAGGGCTGAACTGCAATTTTTTTAGGTTATATGTAAGGTGCAGCTGGAAAAAAGAGCGGAAGAAAATCTTGCAAGACAGGGCTCCGATGCCTGCACGTCGAGGGTGCCAGATGAGCAAAAAAAAACTGGACAGGTGTAAAGAAACCTTAGGCCAATTTCCCTTGGGCACGTTATTATCCGACCCGATTCACGGCGCCAAGATCTTTCAGTAGTAAGGGCCACCAATGGATGCATTACGATGTTACTGACTGGCGCGCAATCGGCTGTTGCGCCTACGGGGTTTTGTTGCCATACGGCCACCTCATCTCGCATTAAAGAATGGCAAAGAGCGGGTGAGGGCGTTGGTGACGTTGTTAAACTCGAAACACGAACTAAGGATTCCAACAAGCAGTCTAGGACGGCAACACTCGTAAGGAGATACTGTTTAGCGCTGGTTGCGGCGGCCTCCTCTCAGCGAGGTTACTTTCTGCTTCGGAGAATCATTAGATCTGCTAACTTTCACAAGCTGAATAAGGGCAATCTGTGCGGTAGCCAGCGTAATAGAGTAGGGTATAGAAATTTGGACAGTGACGAGTTACGCTTAGAAACAATCCGTTTTATCGAAGCTAATCCATCGATGAGCCAACGACAAATCTCAGATGAGCTGGGTATAAGTCTCGGTGAAAGTAACTATTGCCTTAAAGCGCTTATAGAAATTGGTGGGGTCCAGATGGAGAATCCTGCTAAATTGGGCCAAAAGATCCGCTATCTTTATGTGTTCACGCCACGGGGTCTCAACTTCCAAACGGGAAGAAAGGCGCGTTTTTTGGCCAAAAAACGCGATGAGTTGGACGCTTTGCTTCAGGAAATAGGTCGACTTGAGTTTGAAATGGCGGCGGCCCGCAAAAGATCCCAACTCTGCTTAGGGTGAAGTTTTCTTTCCGATATTGCATGCTGATTAAGCTTGACTACTTCAACAGCGGGGCGAGAGTCATTATACTCAAACGTCCTTTAGGCGCTTTTGGGTGATAACCCGACATCACGCTAGGATTTGGGGGGGGGAACAATCCATGCGCCCGGCGTTACAACTGATCATTTTGTTTAGCGGCATTTGGTTGATTTTTCATCCCCTAATGAGCTTCGCCTCCGACTTTGGCAGCGTGGGTCTGATCAAGACACCCACAGCCAGAATGGCTGATGATGGCTTGCTTCGGGCAACTATAAGCCGGGAAGACGTTGCGGATATTTACAATATTTCTTATCAGGCGACCCCTTGGCTGGAGGCAACCTTTCGATATTCGATTTTTAATCCGCGAAATTTTTACTACGCAAAGGACGAGAATAGAGATCGAAGTTATGAGGCTAAAGCTCGCATCTTACTAGAGCAAAACTGGCTGCCACAGGTAGCTGTCGGTGTTCGAGACATGCTAGGTAGTGGTATTTGGGAAGGAGAGTACGCGGTAGCATCAAAGGAGTTAGGTGTCTTTGATATCAGTATTGGCATGGGTTGGGGCCGCCTAGCTGCCAGAGGTCAATTTGATAATCCGCTAACGCTACTCGACGATGACTTTGAGGAACGGCCGCAAAGGGCTGGAGGCGCATTTGGCGGCGAATCAAGAAGTAAAAGTTATTTTCGAGGTCCAACGGCTTGGTTTGGTGGCGCTCGATACCGTGTGCCGCGATGGCCACTACAAATTATTGCCGAATACAATAGCGACAATTACGCTCGTGAAGTGGGGCTCAACACTATACAGGACCCGTCGCCGTGGAATTTTGGAGTGGAGTGGCGGCCCCAGAGCAACTTGATTTTAGCAGCCACTTGGCTGCATGGCTCCTCGTTTGGTCTGCGATTGAGCGGCACACTAGATACCAAATCCGCGCCGAAGCGGAAAAAAGGGAGGGCGTTTTACAGCGCATCAGAACCGCGATCGCTTTCCGGTGCGCCTGAAAATTTAGATTTAGATGCCTGGTATGACAGAATTCTCTACGATGCCGAACGATCAGGCCTTCGTCTGAACAAAGCCGCAATTGACGAAGAAAAAGCGGTCGTTGCGTTAGAGGTGGGGAATACAGGATACGCGCTAACTGCTGATGCGGTGCATAAAGCACTCAGCATTGCAGAAGTGCATTTGCCAAGAAAAATTAAAGCGGTAGAGGTGGCCCTGCGCGAGGAAGATCATCTTGCTCCAACAGTGATATATAAACGCCAACAAATTTCTGGCGAAAAAAGCAAAATACGAACGCCGCGCCGAGGGCAATACACTGACCGCAGCGAAGCTCTGCAAATACTTCCCAATAAGCGAATCGAACTGCCGTCTAATCTAACCGCGTATAAATATCCGTTCGTCAACTTCGGCGCAGATTTGTCGACTCGGATGCAGCTTATGGACCCAGACGCACCGTTTGCGAAACAGCTTTACGCAAAGCTTTCTGCGCGTGTTTCTATAGCACCCAATTTAAATCTGTGGGGGGTATACGGCCAGGATATTTATAACGATTTCACAACCGATCGAGCCTCGAATTCGCGCATACAAAAAGTTCGATCTGACGTAAACCGATACTTGACCGAAGGCGAATCCGGATTAGATCAACTGTTCTTCGAGTATCGGAACAGCCTAGGTAAATCGTTTCACTACAGAACCTACGCCGGCATCTTAGAAAGCATGTACGCGGGCATTGGCGGTGAAATACTCTACGAGCCATTTGCGCAACGATGGGCTAT
>PAHB01000047.1 GCA_002704665.1 Pseudomonadota bacterium | reverse complement strand
TTGCAATTTTTGGGTTTTTAACTCTGGGATTTTATCCTACACTTTCAGTCTTAGTTGTTTTTGGTATTATCAGAAGAGCTGGGGAATACGCGGTAACCAAACCAGCAAGAGAGATATTATTTACCATCGTTCCATTTAACGAAAAGTACCGAGCAAAGAATTCTATTGACACTTTCATTTATAGGGGAGGAGACGCTATTAGCGGTTGGATATACGAAGGACTGAAAATAGTCGGACTAGGGGTTGCGGGAGTGGCCTTTGTTGCCGCACCCTTAGCCTTTTTTTGGGGTATTCTAGGGTTAACCTTGGGGAAATATCAAGAGCGCTTGCGGGGGAAAAATGCAGAACAGAAGACGTAAATTTTTACAACAATGTATCAACACTTCTCTAGCGCTATCATTATTGTTAAAAAATGCTTTTAGTGCTAACCCTAACCTTCACAAAAAAAGAAAAATTCCTAAGTACGAAGAAAAAATACCAATAATTGGCCTGGGAACCTACAGAACATTCGATGTTGGACTGCAGAGTCAATCAATGAAAATGCTTGAAACAGTTGTTAAAAAATTTATAAATAGTGGTGGACGCGTTATCGATACCTCCCCAATGTACGGAAATTCTGAAACTGTAATTGGAAGTTTGACCGAAAAACTACAAGCAGAAAATTCCCTGTTCCACGCTACAAAGGTATGGACTAACGGTAAGGATCAAGGAATTAATCAAATTGCAGCTTCATTTAAACTCATGCGGGTAAAAACTGTTGACTTGTTACAAATTCATAATCTTGTTGATTGGCAAACACATATAACCACACTACAGACGCTCAAAGAAGAAAAAAAAATTAGATACATGGGAATCACTCACTATCATCGAGGGGCATACAATGAACTCGAAAGAATTCTCAAACTTAAATTGTTTGATTTTGTACAATTTAATCTTTCACCAATTGAAACAGAAGCCGAAGCTAGACTCCTTCCGATTGCGCAAGAGACTGGCCATGCAGTAATCGTAAATCGTCCTTTTGTAGGGGGGCAGATTTTCCGAAAAACAGCGGGCATTCCCCTGCCTTCCTGGGCGAAAGACTTTGATTGTAATTCCTGGGCGCAATTTTGCCTCAAATATATTTTATCTCATGGCGGTGTAACATGTGTTATCCCCGGCACCGGAAAACTAAATCATCTGATAGACAATATTGGAGCATCCCATGGTCGACTTCCCGATAAAAGTACAAGAAAAAAAATGAAAGAATTTATAGCAACCCTTTAAATTAATCCTCTTACAACCAAATTTTGCCATAAGTCGGTTATCCCGTAGGACCATGGTGGAATTGCTTCACAAAAATTAACCCGGTTAACTAAAGCTCCCAATTGATCACAAGATATTGTTACTACATCTCCCTTTTTATGAGTGAACCCCTTGCCAGGCTGGTCTCGGTCCTCTGTCGGAGCAAACTGAGTCCCTAAAAAAAGCATAACCCCATCCGGATATTGATGAGCGCGATTAACCGCTTGGTTGGCTAGATCAATTGGCGCACGACTAATTTTAGAGAAATCGCTAACGCCTGATAGACTGTAACCCTCTGGCCCATCAACTTTAACTATTAATTTGGTATTACACAGATCTTCCATGGTGTAGTTACCATCAAGCAATCTAACGAACGGCCCTAATGCACAGCTGGCATTGTTATCCTTCGCTTTTCCCAACAGTAAAGCACTCCTTCCCTCAAAATCCCGCAAGTTAACATCGTTGCCGATAGTTGCACCAATTATTTTACCTGCTCGATTTATTGCTAAAACAACCTCTGGCTCTGGATTATTCCACGAAGAATCTGACCGGATACCTATTTCTGCACCCAGTCCAACCGATGCCATGGGCTGAGCCTTATTAAAAACCTCGGCATCGGGCCCAATTCCAACCTCTAAATATTGCGACCAAAGCCCTTGTCTTGTAAGAACGCTTTTTAATTTTTCGGCCTTCTCCGAACCCGGGACAACATTTTTTAGATTATCCCCAACCTCTTTGCTAATCGAATGACGGATTTCAGCAGATTTCTCAGGTTGCCCTTTCGCAAACTCCTCTATCACCCTCTCTACCATGCTTGAAACAAAAGTAACTCCACACGCCCTAATGGCCTGCAAATCACACGGTGATAAAAAGAAAGGATGTTGAGGGTTCCGCAAGTCCGGATGACAATTATATATGAACTCATCCACCGATCCTATGCAATCAACCCATTGCGTCAAAATAGCTTCATTGATAAAAGTCACTGGATTATCCGTATTGAGAAGCTGGCTGGAAGTAGGAACCACTCTAGAAAAATCATAAAGTTTTCCATCGATAGCAACTACAGGACTCGGCCCTGCTTCTTCTGGTATCCAGATCCGTCCAACAAAGATTCCCCCACCGGGATCCGCGGGAAATGCCTGATCTAGTTTATCTTTTAACAAGTCTTGTACCATCATGAACTCCTTAAATAATCAATTAAGAGAAGGGTAAAGAAGTAAAATTATTTTGGATTTAAGATTGGTAAGTTTAAAATATCAATCACAGTGCAGAGCAATATACCCTAGAATAGGTCTTCAGGAATAATTTGGGAAATTTTAATGGTCAACGAAATAAGAGTTTATTACACTATCCCCGGGAAATTACAACTTTTGATCTCACGATTTCAAGATCACACTTTAGAAATATGGCATAGGTTTAATATAAACCACATAGGTTTCTGGACTACACTTATTGGCGAAGATAACAATGCACTGTACTATATGCTTGCCTGGAGGTCACTAGCGGAAAGGGAGGACAAGTGGACTCGGTTTTTGTCAGATCCTGAATGGCTTTCAGTGCGAAAAAAAACAGAGGCGGAAGGTCCGTTAGTCGCTCGCATAAGTAGTCAGCTACTTTTACCGACCCATTTCTCTAAAAAAAATTAATGATCATTTGTAACAATTTGTAATCAAGTTGCATAAAATAAGGTAGTCATATTAATAACTCTGATGAAGAACAAAAAAATTTTTAACGTGAATATATCGTCTCAAAAAGTTTTGGCGACCCCGCAGGAAGTTAAAGTAGATATACCTGTGAGCGAACAGGCACTATCGACCGTCATGTCAAGTAGAAAAACTCTAGAAAATATTCTGGATCGAAAAGACGACAGGTTAATAGTTGTTGTTGGACCTTGTTCAATTCATGATCCTAAAGCAGCTATAGATTACGCGAAAAAGCTTCGTAAACTAGCGAAACAAATCGAAAGCCAAATTTATATTGTTATGCGTGTTTACTTTGAAAAGCCCAGAACAACAACTGGTTGGAAGGGGTTAATAAATGATCCCGATATGAATGACTCTTTTGACGTTGAAAAAGGTATAAAAATAGCCCGCAAATTGCTGATTGAGATAAACGAAATGGGAATGCCAGCGGGTACTGAAGCTTTAGACCCCATTAGTCCCCAATACCTCGGGGATTTAATAAGCTGGAGTGCTATTGGAGCGAGGACAACAGAATCGCAAACCCACAGGGAGATGGCGAGTGGTTTATCAACTCCAGTTGGATTCAAAAATGGAACCGACGGTAGCCTATCCACCGCCATAAACGCACTTCTTTCGGTTTCTCACCCACATAACTTTCTAGGTATTAACCAAAATGGCCAAATAGCAGTAACTCGGACTAAAGGAAATTCCTACGGTCATGCCGTTCTTCGAGGTGGCAATCAAGGACCAAATTACGATAAAGAAACCATAGCTGTTGCCACACAACAGTTGGAATCAAAACATCTTGCACCGAATCTCATGATCGATTGTAGTCATGCAAACTCGAATAAAAAACCCGAAAACCAACCGATAGTACTAGACAATTGCATACAGCAAATAACTAAGGGTAACAAATCAATAATCGGATTTATGCTTGAAAGTAACTTAGAGTCAGGAAATCAGACTATACCCGAAGACTTAAAGGACCTTCGATATGGGGTATCAGTCACAGACGGGTGTATTGGATGGGATGAGACTGAAAATGTTCTTACGCGTGCAACAATGCAAATGAATCAGCTTAAAAAGAAAAAATAAGTGATTTATTTTAGGAAGATTCTAAACCATTGTTTGGCACATATAACTGCGAAAATACCAATGCAATAATTGCAAACTCCACCGGCATTGTTATCCATGGTAGTACTACCGCGATAACACCTAACCCATCTATATTCGCCATTAGTGCAAAAAAGGCTGCCAAGATTGCCGGCACACCGACACAAAGCAACAAAATACCAAATACGTTATGCCTAGACATTACCCATGCATTTTGAAGAGCCTCAGGAATTGTGACCTCTTTCGTAGCGATTAAAGGAAAAGCAAGCAAAACCCTGCTAGCCAAATAAGCGCCAGGAATAAATAATATAGCCGCAAAAACTGGACCACTTACTCCATCCCGACTATGCATAAAAGTGCCTACAATTAATCCAGCAATAAGTGTAAGAATTCCAAAGGCGAAACTTACGATTATCATGGTTATCAAAAAACGAGATTCCCGCATTGTCCAGGAAATAGGCATTTCTTTACTCTCATTATCCGAAATCAAAAATACTCCGTAACTTCTCACGGCTAAAATTATAGTCATCATAAAAATTAAAATTGTAATCCACACATTTATGGCACCCCCTTCGTTTTGCGAGATTGCAAAATGTTGGCAGCTTGAGAGCGACACCCCAAAAGCAACGGGTGCCCATAGGCTTCGTATCAAATGAATACGACGATCTATAACTAAAATCAATGCACCTAGAAAAACCTTCACGATCGGCAATTTCATACCAGTTATAGAAAACCAACTTTAATAATCTTAATCATGCTTAAAAACAATAGTTTTTGTCGCACAAAATTCGTACAATGCCTCAAATCCTTTTTCTCTTCCGTGCCCACTTTTCTTTACACCGCCAAAAGGTAACTCAATACCCCCACCAGCTCCATAACCGTTTATGTATATTTGCCCAGCTCTAACACTTTTGGCCATCCTCATTTGCCGCGCACCATCTTTTGTCCAAACGCCAGTAACGAGACCATAATCAGTGCTGTTTGCCAGTTTTATCGCATCCTGCTCATCATCAAACGAGAGAGCAGACAAAACTGGACCAAAAACTTCGTCGCACGCCAACTCATTATCCCTGGGAACACCTGCAAACAAAGTGGGAGTAACATAGAACCCTCCACTGGGTAATCCCGGCCCCATTGATCCCTGAGCAACCACAGCAATTCCCTCTGATCTTGCTCGATCGAGAAATCCCTCTACGCGATTTTTCTGAACTGCAGAAATTAAAGGTCCACAATCTAAGTCCATTGAATGCGAGCCAACTTTCAATTCGTTAAATTTTTCCGCTATTTGATCAAGATAATTTTCATACACGGTACTTTGAATCATCAGCCTAGAACCTGCCGAGCATGTCTGCCCACCATTTTGAACAATAGCATTTACAATAACCGGTAAAGCTGCCGCTATATCAGCATCATCAAATATAATTTGCGGAGATTTACCCCCCAGTTCCAAAACGCAACCGACATGATTTTTAGCCGCAGCACACTGCACAATTGTGCCCACCTCGGGAGACCCGGTAAATGATAAAAAATTGATACCAGGGTGCGCGCTAAGACTGGCACCTGCTTCCTCACCAACGCCAGTAACGACATTTATTGCACCTTCGGGGAATCCGACTTCTTGCGCAAGCTCGGACATCCTGAGCGACGTCATACAAGCATCCTCAGCAGGTTTGAGAACGACCGCATTCCCCATAGCCAACGCAGGCGCAAGACTCCTTCCATACATTTGAGCCGGATAATTCCAAGGAATAATATGCCCAGTTACTCCATGTGGTTCCCTTAATATTGAAACCATATATCCATCCATGAATGGAATAGTGTCTCCGTGAACTTTATCCGCCGCACCTCCATAATACTCGAAGTACCTACCAGCAGCAGTAATATCAGCCTTGGCCTGCTTTAATGGTTTACCTGTATCAAGTGCTTCAAGGTCAGCTAATTCATCAAAGTTATCCAGAATCTTAGTACCTAATTTTGAAAGCAGTCGACCCCTGTCAACAGCTGCACATTTCCGCCACGCCCCGTTGTCCAATGCATTCTGCGCAGCTTTTACAGCCAAATCCACATCTCCCGCCTTACCCCGAGCGATTTTGGCAAAAACAAGACCGTCGCTAGGACTCACTACATCCAAAGTATCATTGTCCTGGGACGCAACCCAGCTGCCATTTATTAAATGCTTTCCCTCTTTCATTCACTTACCTCCTGATGTTAATTCCCAATCTAGAAAGACCTACAAACGTCTTGGAAACCGTGCGGCCATCCCAATAATGACAACTGATCTCAACTTCAATTGTATGCGATTTTTACGAAAGATGAACGTTTTTCATTTTTCACATTGAAAGTGATCAATTAACGCATCTTTCACCAACCAAAACGCTAATTCATGTAGCCTTTTTTCACTACTGTCCAGAAATGCCATTACAATTTCATTCAGTTGAGCCACTCCAACGTTAGTTGACATACACAGTTTTTTAGTTTGGGTAGCACTCACCCTTCCCTGAAACAAACGTTTAGCATACCCCTTAACAAACACGGCTGCCCTTCCACAACGATATCCCTTGGGGTCGGACTCACATGTGGAAAAATCCTCTAATAGAAGTCGACCAGTGTAAATTTCATCGGCATGACCCGAAGCACAGATTAGAAAACTAAATGCGATAACAAAACTATATCTTTTTATTTTCACGAACATCAATTGCCAAATCCTTTTCATTCCGAGAAAAACAAATCCACAAAAAACCCGGTAATTGTAACAGCAAAAAAAACAAAAATGCGTATCCATACCCTGTCGGGTGGTAGCCGAGCCCATTAGTCTGCGGCCAATTATTTACGATAATTCCAAATATCCACTGAATTATAAACGCCGCTGTGAAAACTAAAAGATTTAAGGCTGTGTTGACCCTACCACCAAGTGTTTGAGGAAAACCGCGAGATAAAATAACATAAGCCAAGCTGCCTACCGTACCAAAAAAGCCATACCCTGCCCAAAGTAAACTTAGATTTTGCGTGAAGCCAACAACTAATAGTGCCTGTATTCCAACGAAAACCCCACTACCCCACTTAAAGACTGTAATAGGCTGAATTCCTACAGCCAATAAACGAGTGGCCAAAGCTCCCCAAAACAAAAAACCGATCATGGTGGATAATCCTAAAATTAATAGTGGACCACCAATGTCATTTCGAGATAATCCCGCCACATCCATTAACCAAGGAGCAGCCCACAATGTTTGTACCGCCATATTTGAGGCACTTAAAACCGTTGTAGCTATAGCAATACGCCAAAAAAAAATCGATGAAAAAACTTCGCTAACACCCCTAAGCTGCTCTACTAAACTTTGATTTGGTTTTTGATTACTCTTTTCCGGAACAACAAAAAATACGCTTAACGCGACAAAAACTGTGCTAATGGATGCCATATAAAATAACCCTCGCCAATCTGTAAATTCTAGCAAAGCTATTACAGGCAAAGTCGCTGAAATCGCACCTATTCCACCGCAGAAAAATACGCACCCATTCATAGCGGGCAGCCAATTTACTGGAAACCAAATAGTGAAAACTTTAAAACTGGACATCAAAGCAGCTGCAAAACCCGCCCCAATTACAGCGCGTGCAACTAATAAATCTGAAAAACCACCTGCACGAGCAAAAAGAAACGCCCCAAAAGCTCCAAGCATAAGAAAAAATGTATTGGTCCGACGAGGACCAAATCTATCTAACATTAAACCAACCGGTATTTGAATGGATGCAAATGTT
>PAHB01000046.1 GCA_002704665.1 Pseudomonadota bacterium | reverse complement strand
TACTATCGAACTCCTGCAAATCTTTGAAGTTAACCAATGGCCAAGAATCTGCTGCGGCACATTCGTAAAGAAGAAGATGCCTTGGTTTGTTTGAGAGGTTTTGCGCCGATCCATGAACTAGCCGAACATGATGGAATGAACAAGACCCCGCTTTTCCTGTGCAAGCTACCGCTGAGGCAAAAGAAAGATCTTGAGAGCCCTCAGGGTTAATGGCTCCACAGAAATAGCCATCCAAATGGTGGTCCCAAATTTTTTCACTCTTGTGGGTTCCGGGCACCGCTAACATTGGACCGTTGTCCTCATCAACATCATCTAGCATTACCCCAATAGCTAAAATATCGTCGTTTGTATGCGGATAAAATGCCCAGTCCTGATGCCACTCAACTGGTGCCCCATATTTCGGTGCTTTGATATTCAGTTTTGATCCATGCAACCTGACGTTAGGCCCAAGGATCTTGGTTAGGATAGCCTCCATTTGAGGTTGCCGTAACACCTCCAAAAAAATTTTGTCTATTTTGTGGGGCATTTTAATTCTACGAATTCGGGGCTCCGTAGAAGTATGGGAATCTTCAAAATCAAAGACCTCGCTATGAACCTCTAGTCCCTTGGCAGATTGAGTGATTTCTGAAACAACATTCCTTATGCGATTCAACAAGTTTTTTGGAATCAAATCCTCGACGACTATGAACCCCGTGGTTTTATAGGTCTCAAGTTGATTATCAGAAATCATTCTAGTTTCCAAATTAATTGCTTGAAGCAAATATAGCAAAAAGGGGAGCTCAACTCCCCTTTATGATTATTACTGTGGAAAGGAGGTTACCAAGTGGCAACCGGGTTTCCGATCGATCCTGTAGCCCCAACAATTGGCACCGGAGAATAAGTCCACATAAATTCGTATACTCCCTCCTTAACCAATCCATCTAAACTCAGATTTTCTTGAATAGCAATCCCGTGACGGGCCAGGAAAAACTGGTGCACGCAGAATACGCAAGCTGGATCAGGATTCGGCACCGCTTCGACAGCCCACGTGTCCGCACCTACTACACCCGCCTTGCAATCCTCTGCTAACCATCTCGCGACTTCCATACCGACTCCAGGTTCACCAGAGTTGTACTTGGCATTATCTTTAACCCAGTGCTTAGTCCATCCAGTACGGAAAGCGAACGCATCACCCGGCTGACACTTCCAATCACTCATGCCTTGCTTTTTAAGCGCTGCTTTTACGTCCGCCATGGTGATTTCGTCACCTTTTTCCATTGCTTCGACCCCTCTGGCCGCAGCAATATCAATCAAAACACCACGAGCTATAATCGGGTGGAGCTTCTCTGTTCCCAGTTTTACGAGTCCGTAGGAACCCTGCATTTCTTGAACGGTTACGCCGTTATAAAAGCGCATCTCTGTTTTATCACCAATCGCACCGACTTGAACGCCGATATGTCCAAGACCGTCGTACTGTGTACCGACTTGACCGATTTCTGCAGTGAGCATTTCGTCATACCACATTACCTGGTTGGGTCCATAAGGACCTCCAGTTGGAGAACCAGGAATTCTAAGGGCAAAAGTCCTGGAGCCAAAAAGCGGCATGTCGCCTGAATACGGCTGGCCAATCTTCATGGTTCTACCCTTTTTAACCATGGCGACAGCCCTCTTAACCACTTCGGGTTTTGTATACCAATTGGTCGATCCGGCCTCGTCGTCACCGCCCCACAGTGGGTTTGGCCACCATTTTGACCCAAGTGGGGTGTCCATTACGTTGCCATCAACCCATGGTTTTCCCTTACAAGCCGTCCAATCCTCGACAGTACAAGCAACCGACCCTGTCGTGACTAATCCAAAAAATATGCCTGTGAGAGCTGCTAGAAAGTTTTTTTTCATTTTATTTACTCCCCGTTCCCTTATATTAATTTCGAAGGCGATTCCCATTCTCAATTTTCTCGCACCTGCCTCCGTACCAGCTGCGAATTGCACTACTGTTGCGTGTTGTAATTCGGTTTATGGTGGTTGCGGATATACTCCTCAACCTTGAGCATTTTACCCCTAATGAGCGCCAAGCTGACTCTGGCCTCTCTAATATCTTGTTTGGCAGCCTGCTGGTAGAGGGCGTGGGCCCGCTTTAAATTTTTGGGAACTCCCTCGCCAAACTCGTACATCAGTCCGAGTTCAAACTGAGCCCTCCCATGTCCAGAATCTACAGCCTCCCGGAACCACAATGCAGCATCACGGTTATTTTGGCCAATACCCCACCCGTACCTATATGCCATGGCCAATTCGTACTGAGACTCCACGTCTCCCTTCTTCGCCAAATCCTCAACTTGTTGAAGCCCCTCAAGTGCCCTCTCCTGAGCTTCAAGCTTTTTTTTATACTCCATGTATCCTGCTATGTCGGCGCCAACCACTTGTTTCGAAGGTAAAGAGAGCGCTACGCCAAGCAACACCAACATCGCAGCTGGGGTTAAGCAATTGATTGAAATGCCTTTCATATCATTTTACTTTCTTTTGGGCCCCTCGGCGCTAAATTGTAAATTTCCATAGATCTATTGTATTTCAACCTCTGTCCACTTGTAAAGAGCGAGTAAATTTGGTTTGTGGCAGCCGATTTTCGGCGATTTATGGTAGGATGAAATAGTTAAATCACGACTTTGGGATCATTTCTAGGCAATAAAATCTAGGCAATAAAAGTTCCAAATTTGGTTTTGAAAATTGCTATCCACGGCTTTAGCGAATGTTATGAAAATCATAATCTTTTGTACCTTAGCTTTTACTTTTACCTACCTAGGCTCTGTTTTTGCTGAAGAGGTCGATACAAAAAACAACGGCTACAAAACCATTGAATGGTTCGAGCTTATTCCGGAAGCGGAGGCCGAAATTTTGTCTAACATCGATTTAATCATAGACCACACAGGCAAGACCAACCCATTAGACGATGGAATTTATAAACAAGCGCTAACTTCTACCAACGTCATTCCGGAAATGGATGGGCGGTTAGTCAGAATCGCTGGATTTGTTGTACCTCTCGAATTTACGGATAAAACCATTACGCAGTTTCTTCTGGTGCCTTTTTTTGGTGCATGTATTCATGTTCCACCTCCGCCTCCGAATCAAATCATCCTCGTTGATTATCCCAAAGGAGTTAAAGAGGGAAGAAACATGGATTCTCCCGTTTGGATTACTGGCAAAATTGAAACTTCTTTACTTGAAAACAACATGGCAACAACCGCCTATTACCTCCAAGCGGACGCGGTAAAAGAATATTTTTAATCAATAACTCAATTTCATCGGCTAGTTGACAACCAAACTAACGCTTCCAAGGTCCTCGACGGTTATTTCAGCAAAATCCCCAGGATAAAGCCACTTAGTTTCAACCACACTACCTAGTAACACAAACTCGCCTTTCTTTATTCCCAAACCCCGCCTCGATCGGTTGTTTGCAAGCCATTTTAGGGCGTTCATAGGATGCCCCATCACGGCCTGTCCAGAGCCTTTTCCTACCACTTTTCCATTGATCCTCGTTATTCCAACAACTTTGTCTAATTCTATATCCTGCCATTTTTTTCTTCGCTCTCCCAAAACACACCCGCTATTAAAAAAGTTATCAGCTATCAAAGTGGGAACTCCTAATTCAGCATAGCTACGGTACCTGTCATCAACAATTTCCATTGCAATCACTACAGATTCAATATGCGTAGTCAATTTATCCACGCTGTATAAATGATCCTGAGGATGAATATCTGACTTAATAAATACGCCTATTTCACACTCAATTCCCACCTTTATAAAACCGGATGCCGGAATTTGCATGCGATTTTGACCAACAGTTTTTTGAAAAATGATCCCCGCGCATGGATTATTAATGGATAAAAACTTTTGCATTACCGGCGTTGTACAGCCAATTTTGTGCCCAACCGGTGGTCCTAAACCCGATGCAATAAGTTGCTTACCCACCTCTTCTTGTGCTGAGTAGCCTTCTTCCTCGTCGGAAGGTCTCAATTCAGCGGGAAGATTAATTGGGGTAAGGCTCAGTCTTTGCTTCGTTAACTCGCGAGCAATAAGCACCTTTTCCATTTGGAGATAAAAACAGGCAATATGGTCGGTTTATGGCATCAACTGGCCGCCATTAACCTCCATAATTTGTCCGGTGATGTAGCTACTCAATTCCTCCGACGCTAGGAAAAGAAACGCACCGGCACATTCATCGCTATCGCCCAACCGATCCATAGGAATTGTCGTCCTAAAATTTTCTAAAAGTTCTGGCGTCGAGTATCGATCGTGAAAGGGAGTAACAATTACACCGGGCGAGACAGCATTAACTCTGATTTTGTCCTTAACTAATTCCTTTGCAAACCCCCTAGTCATGGTTGAGATAAAACCTTTGGAGGAAGCGTATAGAACCGAGCCACCTGCCCCTCCATGACGAGCAGCTATCGACGTGACGTTTATAATACCTCCGCCTTTTCCTTGTCGCCTCATAGCCATTACTGCTGCTCCAGTCGTCATCAAAGCCGACTTACTATTGAGATCAACCACCTCCGCAAACAACGAGTCGTCAATCTCTTCAACACCACGGCGTTTGATTAACCCTCCAGCGTTGTTAATAAGAACATTGATTTCACCAAAATGTTTTACAGTGTCAGATACCAATTGCTTGCAAACCTTCGAATCCCTCACATCCCCCTGCATGATAATCGCTTCACCACCAGCTTCAATCACCTGTTTTGCAACATTGTTGGCTTCTGGTTCACTCGAGTTGTAATGAACCACGACTTTAGCTTTATTACGGCCAAAAGCCACTGCAGCAGCAGCTCCGATACCGGTGCTTGCGCCAGTTATAAGTATTACCTTGCTCTTAAGATCTTCAATCATAATGGATTTACTTAGGGCAACAGTATTGTTGATCCGGTAGTTTTTCTTGCTTCTAAGTCCCGGTGCGCTTGGGCGGCATCGGATAAAGAATACGTTTGATGAATATCAATCTTGATTTTTCCAGATTCTACCATTGAAAATAAGGCGTTTGCTCCTTCAACCAAATCGTCCCTTGCGGCTGTGTAAGTCATTAAAGTGGGTCGCGTTACATACAGTGATCCCGCTGGTGCTAGGTCATTAATATCCAGGGCTTCAACCGGCCCCGAACCATTTCCAAAAACGCACATAAGTCCCCTTGGTTTAAGACAAGCTAAAGACCCTCTAAAAGTATCTTTTCCCACGGAATCAAAAACAACGGGCACTTTTTGACCATCAGTAATTTCCAGCACTCGATCAGTAAAATTTTCCCTCGTGTAGACAATTGTGTGGTCACATCCATGGGCCTTGGCTATTTCTGCTTTTTCGTCAGACCCTACCGTCCCAATGACAGTTGCCCCCAATGCCTTTAACCATTGACACGCAATTAATCCCACTCCTCCAGCCGCGGCATGAAAAAGAACCGTTTCACCTGCCTCCACCCTGTAGGTTTTGTGAGTCAAATACCAAACTGTCAAACCCTTCAACATCATGGCAGCCGCTTCCTCGTCAAGAACACCATTCGGTAGCTTTACGAGACGATCTGCCGCAATTAACCTTTCTTCAGAATACGCTCCCGGCGGACCAGCGCAATAAGCTACTCGATCACCCGGCGAAACAGCCGTCACACCGCCACCAACAGCTTCAACGATTCCCGAAGCCTCCATCCCTACCCCATGTGGTAATGGCAAGGGATATAGTCCGCTGCGGTGGTATGTATCAATAAAATTTAACCCAATAACTTTATTGCGAACTCGAGCTTGTCCCGGCCCAGGAGATCCGACCTCAACATTTTCATAAACAAGAACTTCTGGACCGCCAGCTTTGTGAAATCGAATCGCTTTTGACATATTTTCCCTCATTTAGACTTAAAAGTTTATTTAGAGATAATATCTAATTTCATCTTAAACCGAAAGGCTTGAGGAAAACGGCCCTCAAAAAACGTTTAAAAATTTTTTCAATTAAGAATCTCAGACATCACCTCGAAATTCGATATTCCACAATCTTTCAATAAATCCCCGATACAATCCAAAACTGTGGCGAAATCATCAACTCCAGATAAACTCCAACCAAAAGTCCTATCGAAACCATCATCAAAGACCGATGTAAATCTGATTCGAACAGTATTATCACTGTAAGTGGCTACCGTAACATCTGGCTCTCCAATACGCTGCCTGCAATGTCTTAAAGTGCCACTTAAAAATAATTGCAACCCAATTTCGTTTAATGCCCAGATTCCATCAAAGATAGCCCTAGGTATACTAACAGGTCTTCGAGGAATCGCTACAATCTGATAACGTTTTAGATTCACATATTTATCAAATTGTTGTGTAAACTTTACGCCCCATTTTGAAATATCCGCCGTTGTTTCCGTGAATTTCGGCGATTTTGTTGATGCAATGGATAAGCCGGCCAAGTAGCGCAAGTGGACCTTTTCCAAAACGGTGTCCAGCGAGATATCAACAGCAGGAAAGGTATTCACTCCCAAAACATCCATGTCCAAACCCTGGTTACAGTTCATAAGATCACGCCAAGAAACGGTTTCTAAATAATCTAGCGACGTTAAAGTATTCGAAAAACTAACGTTTTTTGTGTTTAAAAAAAATCCAGTCTGCTTAAACAGCTGGTTCAGGTCGAACTGTTCAGGTAAAAACGCTGGAAACTTTTCATTTTTATCACCGCCAGAAACAATTAAAACCGGTATGGCGAAAAATAAACCCTGTAACGGTCTAGTTTTATCCGTACTCGAAACGCAAAAGTCCAACGCCTGTAACAATGCTTGCTTATAACGGGGGGAGCCGTTAGATTTGAAAATTGCTCGCACCTGATCTTCTTGTCCAGCATTTAATTTTTCCGTAAGAACATTGGCGAGCTTAATTAATTTTGGTCTTTTGTCCAAAAGAGAGGCTGTGGATAACTCAGCGACGATGTCTGACAAATCATTTTTTTCAGTTTTTTTGAGTAATCTTGGATCCCGCAAATTTTGTAATTTCATGTTATTTTGTTCTCCATAATACGGCATGTTCTAACTTCTAAACCCAGAAAACGGTTATAAAATGAACTATCTCGCGCACTTTTATTTATGTCCCAATAACGAGGATATTCTACTTGGCGGCATATTGGGAGACTTTGTTAAAGGTCCAATAAAAGACGATGGCACTTTGCTTCAACGTTCTATTATTCTGCACCGAAAACTAGATACCTTTACAGATACGAATCCGATTATAAAAAAGTCAAAAAGTTTAATAAATATCAACCAACGAAGATATGCTGGTGTTATTGTGGATATTTTTTATGACCATTTTTTATCTACAAATTGGGAACATTTTCATACGAAGCCCTTGGATATTTATGCCCGAAACATTTATCGAATACTTCAAAAACGAAAAAATGAATTACCCAACCAACTTCAATTGATAGTCCCTAGAATGTCAGCAGAGGACTGGCTATGCTCTTACAAAGATCCGAATTATTTGAGAGGGGTTCTGAGAAAAATCGGGCAAAGGTTCAAAAAATCAATTCGTCTGGACGATGCCATGATTGACTTAACAAGTCATTACAATGTCATGGAGGATCATTTTTTTGCCTTTATGCCTTTAGCCAAAAAGTTTTGCGACGAATTTTCCGAGTCTCATTTTCAAGGACATAACGATAATTCAATACATTAAAAATTGCGCTTCGTATGCGGCCTTCGTAGCAACGCTGCTTCAATTATTACACCGGCCACGGCAATCGGTACACTACCTTTTTTAGAGGTATTGAGTCTTATAAAAATCGTAATTACGAAAACGCTAATATGTGGCTCAACAAAACTACCCTTGAGCCAGACGTTGATGCGAAGTTTCTTCTTGGCCGAATTTGCGGCGACGGCTCGGGCGGGTACTGTTGATCGGTTTCAAGCTCTTATGTGGTTTTATTTGGCGTCGCAAAGCTCGCTAAAAGCAGCGCGCAGATACTTCAATGTCTTTGCACAAAAAAATCCGTCACAGAAATAAAAAAGGCTAAATTGATGGCAAAAACGCTGGAAAGATGGGAGAAAATCCGAGGGAACCGCCCCCCCCCAACCAAAGCACATTCAGCCCCATATATTCAGTAGATTGTATTATCCGGTAATTCGTGATTTGTTCTTTGATATCACCTCACGATTAGCCATAATTGACGCTCGCCTTTTTGAAATTTCTAATTTGTTTTTCATCAAATTAGAAGAATTCTCTTCGGAAGTAGCCATCAGCCCTTCCATTTTTGTCCTGTTAGTTTTAACGTTCTGTTCAATGTCCTTCATTGCATCTTGGTTCGAAGCTATTATCACTGCATTATCGCCTGAGTTAGCCTCAGATGGCTTCAAAGCTCCATCCAACAACTCGCTGTTGATGGTAATCTGCTCGGAGTTAAATTCAACGATACTCTGATTTGCCTCCATGATTTTTTTGTTTACTGCTATTAATTGAGCGTTGATATCCGCCATAATCTCGCTGACTTCTAGCACTGCCGAATTTAGTTCAGACCTGTGAGTCAAATAGTCCAAGGAAGCTTTGTTTATCTGAGCTTGTATATAATTACTTTGAACGTCATCAGCCGGTTCTGCATTCGCAAGAATTGCTCTCCGGTTTTCAAAAATTTCTTCCGTGTTATGATTTGCAAGCTGACGATTACCCATAAAAGCTGCGGAGTAGTTACTCAGTATCATGAGTCTGTTTTCCTCTACCATGGCTCGCGATTGATAAACCAAAGATTTATTAAGCATAACATCTGCATCGATATTGAATATTCTTTTTCGGTTTCGTGCGATTACTTCCTTGTTTATTTCAACCTGTGTCATAGTTCTCTCCCTCATTTGTTAGAAATATGATAAAACATTATAAAACTGTTAGAGCACCTTAACTGTTTATGCTCGGCATGGCCAAGGTTTTTATCTTCTGGCGTTCTAGGTTGATAAACTACTATCAGCTGCGGAAGGCTCATAATTTTTATGAAGTCTTGAGAAATTTAGCCCATTCGTTACGAAATTTTTCCATTTTAGGATTAATTATTACCTGACAATAAGGCTGACTGGGATTATTTATAAAATAATCGTTATGATAATTCTCGGCAGGATAAAAATACTCGACAGGTGCTGCCTCGGTAACTATTGGATCTCTAAAAACCCTAGCGCGATCGACCTCTTCAATTGTATTTTTTGTTAACTCCCTTTGGTTTATGTCTCGATGGAAAACAATTGATCTGTATTGAGGGCCAATGTCATTTCCTTGACGATCAAGCGTGGTCGGATCATGTATTGAAAAAAATATACGCAATAGCGTTTCAAAATCGATTAACTCTGGTGTAAAACTTATCCGGACCACTTCTGCATGCCCGGTAGTTCCGGTACATATTTGTTCATAGCTAGGATCTATAATGTGCCCGCCCATATATCCCGGTTCAACCCGATTAACACCCCTGACCCGATCAAAAACCGCCTCTAGACACCAAAAGCACCCACCTCCAAAAAAAGCTTGTTCTGACATATCAAAATCCTTTTTCTAATTTTAGAAGTCTCAATTTTCTTTCAATTCCTCCCGCATAACCTGAGATACTTCCCTTTTTAGAAATGCCCCGGTGGCAAGGAATCACGACCGATATTGGATTACGGCTGATTGCGCTAGCCACTGCTCTAACTCCATGAGCATTACCTATCTCCTCAGCAATTTCGGTGTAACTCACTGTTTGCCCGTAGGGAATCTCCGACAGAGCTGCCCAAACAGAGCGTTGGAACTTAGTACCTACATAAGTTAAAGGTATTTCAAATTCTTTGCTCTTTGCGGTTAAAAAGGATAAGAATTGTGTTTTAGTGACATCGAAAATTTTAAGCTTTTGATTGCGAATCCAACTCTTATCAAAAACTAAACAGGGCTTATGATTCTGAAAGTAGATACCTGTTAAGCTAATTCCATCCGATAGACATAGAATATTTCCCAAGGAACTATTGAATGTAGAAAAATATTGCAAAGCTACTCCTTAACTTCCTAGACAAAAATAAGTTACAGTTGCAAGTATACTCATATACGCTGAAAACGCGGAAAGGAAAAATATATGATAGGGAAACTAAAAGCCGCCAGGGTCGATTTGACCGCAGCCCTGAGGATGGCCGCCAAGTTACACTTAAACGAGGGCGTTTGTAATCACTTTAGTCTCGAAGTTCCGGGCAACTCCAATCATTTTCTCATAAACCCACAAGGACTACATTGGTCAGAAATGACCCCATCCGACTTGGTAATAGTCGATGAATCTGGACAATTGATTGAGGGTAAACACGAAGTTGAACCAACTGCATTTTTTATTCACGGAAGAATACATTCAGGTAAAAAAAAGAAATGCATACTCCATACACACATGCCCTACGCGACAGCTCTTTGTCTGATAGAGCAAGGAGAACTTCTCATTGGGGCTAACCAAAACTCCATGCGTTTTCACAACAGGGTTGGATACGATCGCCAATACGGCGGGGTGGCGCTTGACGAAAGCGAAGGAGACAGAATTTGTAATGCACTCGGCGATAAAGATATCGTTTTTATGCAGCATCACGGAGTAATCGTATGCGGAGATAACGTCGTTAACGCTTTTGATGACCTATATTATTTGGAAAGAGCATGCATGGTTCAAGTAATCGCCCATAGCACGGGTAAAAAAATAAAAATTGTTCCAAACGATATTGTAGCCGAGGTCGCCGAGCAAATCGAAAGCCAAAGACAGCAATCAAATCTTCATTTTAAAGCAATTAAGAGACTTTTGAGTAAAGATGACCCGAACTGGGATGCTATCGAGTAAAAAAAACCCCGATTATTTCTCGGGGTTTTTTTGTAATAATTTGCCTGGCAGTGTCCTACTTTCACACGATATACCTCGTACTATCATCGGCGCTGAAGCGTTTCACGGTCCTGTTCGGAATGGAAAGGGGTGGGTCCACCTCGCTATTGCCACCAAGCAAAACTGGTCGGGGAGACAACATGCGCTCCCTTCTAAAAATAGGTATGAAGTAAAGTAGGTTTTAAGAAATCATAAAGCAAGCGCTGCTTTTTAGCCATATACTCAAAGCTATAGAATCAAGCCGCACGGGCAATTAGTACTGGTTAGCTTAACGTGTTGCCACGCTTCCACACCCAGCCTATCAACGTTGTAGTCTGCAACGACCCTTCAGGAGACTTAAAGTCTCGGGACATCTTATCTTGAGGCAAGTTTCCCGCTTAGATGCTTTCAGCGGTTATCTCTTCCGTCGTTAGCTACCCGGCAATGCGACTGGCGTCACAACCGGTACACCAGAGCGACGTCCACCCCGGTCCTCTCGTACTAGGAGCAGCCCCTCTCAAATGTCCAACGCCCACGGTAGATAGGGACCAAACTGTCTCACGACGTTCTAAACCCAGCTCACGTACCACTTTAAATGGCGAACAGCCATACCCTTGGGACC
>PAHB01000045.1 GCA_002704665.1 Pseudomonadota bacterium | reverse complement strand
TCAATCGGGCGATGGTTTCGTAATAGTGACAGACGGATTTACTGATCAAATTGGAGGGGAAAGAAAAGTTCACGCCTATGGCTATAAGCGTCTCTTAAAAACTTTGGAGACGATAAATAGCACGGACGCGTCGAAGATCAAGAGCGCTTTATTCGCTGATTTAAAAGCCTGGCAGGGAAGCCAAAAGCGACGTGACGATGTAACCGTAGTTTGTTTTTCACTGACATAATGGAGAAAGGATACTTGGCTATTTTGATTAAAAAATTGTATACGGTGCCTGTTTTGTTTTGTTTGAACCTGTCCTTTGCTGGATTATGTTTGGCCGAGACTGATGGAGAGGAATTCTTGAAAGTTCTAATGAATCCAGAGTCGAGACCGTTAGCAAAGGCACATATCGACGACGTATGGGAAAAGTGGGACGGTACTCTTTTTTGTATTGTTCCGGATGATCCAAAATTAAAATCGGCTTTGGCCATGGATGCGGTTCAAAAATACCTGACTAATAATTCATCGGAGCTTTTTCGTCCTAGAAGATATTTGATCATTCAAGCGCTTCGCAAGTCTTTTCAGTGCAATTTGTCAGGAGAGTAATCACGATTTAGGATCCAAATCTTGTAACCAGCTCACTATAACAGCTTCAGCATAATATTGACCTTCGCACCCATGTTCCAAAATTTCCGGCCGATTTATCATATCGGAAAATTCTATGTCCGGGTTTTTTGTCCACAGAAGACTACCGATGGCCCTTACTCTCTCGCGATGATTTGTTTGTCTCTGTGTAAAAAATCTAGATTTTTTTTCTTTCCAATTTTTTTGATGTAAATCTAAAGCAAGATCAAGCTCAGCCGGAACAGGAATATCTTTTCCTTTGGCCCATTTAACAAAATCAAACGGATCAACCCTAGAGATAGTATCGTGAGGATAATTTGTTACAAGTTCCAAGGAATGTCCCAAACAATTGTTTGCAAGCTCCAAAATAATATTGAATGATTTATGTACCTTTTCTTTTTTTGCTTCTTCTATAAATACCTTAGGCAGATGGTTTAGGAGCAACCGGACGGCATCATCGATTGGCCAACTATCCGATTTAACCCAAAGTTTACACACCGCTTGGAAAGAAGGGGTATCTTCAGGATCATTTTCAGTACTAATCGGAACACCAAGGTATTCTGCCATTATTGTTTTCCCTTAAAAAAATTAATGCGATATGATCGAGAATAATAATTTATACTCGCCGATTTCTTAGCTATTTCTAACCTATGCCAAATTTATCTCGAAAACAAGAGTTACTTGAATCATTTCACAGAACGTTTTATTGTTTATTCCTTGACAATGTTACCGTTCGGCTGCGTCTTGGAGAGAAGAATCCGAAACTAAGCAGCTGGTTATCGGCGAATAACATTAGAAGTTGGGCTTTCCTTACCTCGTTTAATCCGGGAGCTAAACTTTGCTCTGACGGTCAGAATAAGGCTAGTTATCTAGCACTATTAGCCTTAGCAAAACAAAAACAATGGCTATTTTTTATGGCAGAGGCTCAGCCTGATGATCGGAAATGGCCGGTAGAAAGGGGAATTATAGTTTTTGATCAAAAAACTATTGAAGTAAAAAAAATCGCTGTTTGTTTCAGCCAACTGGCGTTTGTTGTGGGAGCGATTAATAGTGTTGCGCGCTTAGTTTGGACCTGATGAAATTTTTTTGCCAGGAAGAAATTATGTAGTAAGGTAGGCCAAGGTTTGATTCAAAAAAGCCAGAGGAGGATGCATATGCTAGATTTAAGAATAGATAATGCTGAAATATATGATGGTACTGGCGCAAGACCTATTAACGGGTCTTTGGGTATAAAAAGTGGGAGGATAGTTGCAATCGGGGAGGCAAAAAACGATGCAAAGGAACTATTGGACGCCAATGGGTTGGCACTCATGCCTGGTATTATTGATAATCATACACATTACGATGCGCAAATTACCTGGGATCCGTTTGTCAATCCGTCTACATCTTTAGGTGTGACAACAATCGTAATGGGAAATTGTGGATTCACGATCGCCCCGTGTCGTCCTGCTGATAGAGATCTGACAATCCGAAACTTGACCCATGTCGAGGGTATGCCGCTCAAGTCGCTACAGGAGGGAATAAACTGGGGTTTTGAATCTTTTGCGGAATATATGGATATGTTAGTGAAAAAGGGCGTGGGCCCAAACGTTGCAGTTTTTTGTGGGCATTCAAGTATTCGAACTTACGTATTAGGAGATGATGCTCATAAGCGTACGGCTACCCAAAGAGAGGTAAGGCAGATGAAAGAGATTCTTCGAGAGGCTCTAAGAGCGGGAGCCTGCGGATTTTCCACGACACGATCGGGACAACACAATGGAGAAGCTGGGATTCCGATGCCATCCAGACTGGCCGATTTTGACGAGTTGCAAGAGCTTTCTAGAGTTCTAAAAGACGTTGGATATGGAACATTAATGATGACAAAAGGTGGGGATACTTCAATTCAAGAAATTGAACATTTGGCGTCTATTAGTGGTAGGCCATATCTAATTGCGGCCTTATTGCACTCGCCTATGACCCCGGAAAAAACTTTTAATGATTTGGAGGAGATTGCTGGCGCCAACGAACGAGGAAGTAATTTGTATGGTGCGGTCTCGCCCTGTCCACTTACAATGGAATTTACTATGCATGAACCCTACCTTTTTGAGGGTTTAAAAGTGTGGAATCCACTGATGAAAATGAACGAGAGCGAGTTTAAAAAAACAATACGTGATAAAAAATTCAGGGAAAAAATGCGATCTGAATTGTCGATTAGAGCCTATCGCATTTTTAATGGAGAGTGGAATAAAGTTAAGGTAACCCAAGTTAGCAACAAGGATAATTTAACATTAGAGGGAAGAGATCTTGCGTCAATTGCCAAAAAAGAGGGATGTGATCCGCTGGACTATATGTTTGATCTGGCCTTGGCTGAAAATCTAGATACTATGTTTACTGCTACAGTCATGAATTCGGACGAAAAAGCCGTTGGTCGGATGATAAACCATGAGAATGCTCTTGTTTCCCTATCAGATGCTGGGGCTCATTTAACTTTTTTTTGCGATGCAGGCTATGGGCTCCATTTATTGGGTCATTGGTCAAGAGACTTGGGAGTATTAAGTTTATCCCATGCTATAAAAAAACTTACCTCTGATCCCAGCAAAGTGTTTGGTATTCAAAAAAGAGGTGAAATAAAGCTCGACTACTGGGCCGATCTTTTGTTGTTTGATCCTGAGACTGTTGGTCGGGGCGAGCTAAGCAGAGTTCATGACCTTCCAGCGGATGGGAGTCGTTTGACTACTCCAGCCAGAGGTGTTCACGGGGTATGGATAAACGGGACAATGATAGCAGACCACAAAGGCATGATACCTCACGCCCCAACGGCCGGTTCAGTTCTCCGCTCATTTGACCCGTAGAATTTTACCTCTGAAAGTGTCTCGGATGAATTTTCTCTGGGCTACATTCTCCGTCTTCTAAAACAAAAGATGATTCTACATTTGTTTCAATTGAAACTTGAAGAACAGCGTACCTGATACTACCCGTTTTCCGATCGATTCTCAGGCGGTGGCGCATGCTCGATTTCTCATCCCATTTTTGCTCCCGAGTGGCTTCAATTATATTTTCATCTATGGAAGCTTTGTATACCCACCCTTGGTTGTCAAAAAGAACCTTGTTGGACATATCGACCGAGTAGCTATGCTTTGCGTCCGACAAATAGCAGTGAAACAACAAGTCAAAAACTTTTTCGGATTCGGAGTGAACAGTCGAGGAAAATCCAACTAAGCGAATAGCCGTACTAAGGAGTTTTAAAGCAATATCATTCACGATAAATTGTTTGCGTTAAGGGGTAATTGCCCTAGCTCTCTATTTCTAACAGAGCCTTTAACTTATTAAGTAATTTCTTGCTGTTGGGTGAAGTGACACTGGAGAAACTGTAAACCTCTTCTCCGTCTCTTGATATAAGATACTTGTAAAAGTTCCATTTTGGCGTAACCCCAGTGGCATCTATTAATTGGGCAAATATTGGATTTGCTGTCTTTTTTTTCACGGACGATTTTTCCATCATAGGAAACTTAACTCCGTAATTCAGCTCGCAAAACTCCTTTATTTCCTGGTTTGATCCCGGCTCTTGGCTCCCAAAATCATTTGCAGGAAACCCAATTACAGTGAAACCTTGATCTTTGTAATTCTGGTGAAGCGCTTCGAGCTCCTCGAACTGAGGTGTAAAGCCACATTTGCTAGCTGTATTTACGGCTAAAACTACTTGCCCTGAATACTTACATAAATCAATGGTCTTTCCCTCTAGGTTTTTCATTTTATGGTCTAAAATTTTGGGACAAGCTGCCATACTACCTCCTACGAAAAGCGCTAACATTAATCCTATTAAAACCCTTTCACTAGTCATTTACCCTCCTCAAGCAGATAAAAATCCAAATTTGCATTAATAATAACAAACAACGCTATCGACTATAAGCATTAACTAAAGTTCGTATTTTGCTGTCGATTTTTTAAACTTTGTAAAAATTGTTCTGTTAACATGGTTTTAACGGTAGGAAATCTGAGGAGAGATTTATGGGAAATGTAAGAGTCGATGATAAAAACGATACCGACATTCTGGTTAAGGACATTCTAAATCTAAAAGGTAATGAAATTTATAGTATCGATGCTGAGGAAACTTTACCCGTCGCAGTTTCTAAAATGGTAGAGAAAGATGTCGGTTCGTTGATGGTAACAAAAAAGCATGATGGCTGGGGACAAATCACTTTTTATGAGATTTTACGAGCGATTAAAGATTCGAAAGGTAATTTGAAGTATTTGCAAGTTAAAGATGTGATGGTTGAGAAGATAGTGTTCGGGCATCCTGAGGATTCGATGAAGGACATCAAAAGTCTTATGATAGATAAAAAAATTCGTTATTTGCCAATACTTGATAAAGACATCCTAGTGGGAATTATGTCGTTTCGGGATATCGCGAGGGCAGCATTGAATTTAGCTACTCATGAAAACTCTATGTTAAAGAGGTATATCAAAAATTGGCCTAGGGCCTAAATTCGGAGAATTAAAATGAGGTGGCTGGTAATAGTAATCAGACGTAATTTACGACCGGGAGTTTCGGTAAAAGAAGTCCTGTCGTGGGCTTGCTTTGATTTTGCCAACTCTGGTTTTAGCACTGTGGTTATAACGGCCGTTTTTAGTGCTTATTTTGTCAGTGTTATTGCTGAAGGCGCTCCTTGGGCAACGCTTTTATGGACTCTAGCTCTCTCGATATCATATGTGATGATTATGCTTTCAGCCCCGGTTTTGGGCGTCTTTGCTGATGCCCGGAGATCTAAAAAAAAATTTTTAATCTTCACTACTGTAGGATGTTGTTTTTTTACCGGTTTATTATCTCTGACAAGAGAAGGTGATATTGCGATGTCTGTCTTGTTTATCATTCTTGCTAATTTCTTTTTTGGCACAGGGGAAAATCTGATAGCTGCATTTCTTCCAGAATTGGCGAAAGGGAGATCAATTGGAAAAGTATCCGGTTGGGGATGGGCGATCGGATATCTGGGAGGACTTTTAACGCTGGTTATTTGTCTTGTTTATTTGATTTCGGGTTTATTCGAAAATGCAGTCGTTTCCGGGACTATGGTAATCACGGCGGTAATATTTTTAATAGCATCGGTCCCGACTTTTTGGCTTCTCAAAGAGCGGGGAGTAAATAAAAGAGAGTTAAAACTGAGTATTTTTTCTGGGTTTAAGATCTTGAAAATCAGTATTTCTAAACTATCTAAATTTCCTGACCTAAAAAACTTCTTGTTTTGTCTCTTAATCTATCAGGCAGGTGTTCAGGCAGTGATAACTTTGGCTGCTGTTTATGCCGATCAAGCTATGCAGTTTAGTACCACAGATACTATTGTTCTGATTTTAGTGGTAAATATAACTGCATGTTTTGGGGCATTGATATTTGGTCAAATTGAGGATCGAATTGGGCACAAAAATACTTTGTTTCTGACCCTTTTGGGATGGCTTTTGACTGTTTTGGTAGCTTATGCATCCATTGATCGCACCGTGTTCTGGATTGCTGCAAACTTGGCGGGCTTTAGCCTTGGAGCTAGTCAATCAGCCGGGCGAGCGATGGTAGCGTTTTTCAGTCCTAAAAATAAGGAGGGTGAGTTTTTGGGTCTTTGGGGTTTAGCTGTAAAGGGATCCTCTATTCTCGGACCTATGTCTTATGGATTGGTAGTTTGGCTCACTAACGGTAATCACCGTCAAGCCATTTTGACTCTAATCATCTATTTTTTGCTCGGCATGGTTATCTTATCAAGGATAGATGTTAATCGGGGAAGACAGTTGGTCACAGAGCAAAAAAAATAGCTGACAGGCATAAGGTATCACTCGAGTTTACTTAAATTTGTTAATATACCTACGGCTTTTCTCTACGAGCTTTTTTGGGTCTGAACACTTCACACACGGAACTATTTGCAAATATATAAGGACCTCCGATTAAGTCGATACAATAAGGAACAGCGGCGAAAATTCCTGAAACTTTTGTTTTGTTATCCTCAGTTTTAAGGCCCTCAAGTGTCTGTTTGATAGACCTAGGTTGACCCGGGAGATTTATAATTAGACTTTTTCCACGGATCACAGCAGTTTGTCGAGACAATATCGCCGTTGGGACAAAATTTAGGCTTATTTGCCGCATTTGTTCCCCGAAGCCAGGCATGAACTTATCAGCAATTGATTCGGTTGCCTCAGGTGTTACGTCCCTCGGTGAGGGGCCAGTTCCGCCAGTAGTTAAAATTAAGTCAGATTTTTTTTTATCCGTTAATTCGATGAGAGTTTTTTCAATTACGGTCTTTTCATCTTCAATCAATCTGGACTCGAATTCGATGGGGTTATCGATCGCTGAGGATAACCATTCCTTAAGAGCTGGAATTCCCTCGTCTTTATATACCCCCTTGGATGCGCGATCGCTGATCGAGACTATACCTATTTTTATTATGTCATACTTATTGTTCATTACTAGATTTTCCATTGTGGCCAATTGCTATAGATTATTAAGTTTTAATGACTGCTAATCGTAACTAAGATTTGGGAAATGATCACCAGTTATTAATTAAAAATTACAATGTAACACTTTAATTAAAATATTTATTTATAAATTTGGCTTTCATTAACTCTGTTTAACAGGCCTTTTTTATGTAATATTTGTTTTTGAAGAAGCATTTTTAGCTTTACCTCAATCTCATGGTAGTTAATTTTGCGGAGAAGTCCTGAAATAAATAATTTTTGGCGCCGCTGAGCGCTATGCTTGTTTATTTTTCTCAGGTCACATATGGCGTCAAATATATTTTCGGGTAGCCCAATTTGTTTTAAATCGTTATCAGCTAGGCATACCAAGGAATTACTAAGACGCCGGACAGATAGAGCCCGTTTTTTTTTCTGCGTCTTACTTTCTTTACCCTGATCTGAATATGTCATATAAAAGATTCCGAACTAAATGAGTGGTATTATATCTATAATTGATATCAAAAATACAAATCAAACTGAGTGAAACACCGACATGAGTGAGACCAACGATTTTTTAATAAAGAACGAGAACTTGCAAACCACAGTCGTTAAGGCGATTGAGACCGCAACGGGGCTTGGATCGACAGCGGCGGTCGCGGAGGTGTCGGAAAGCGTAGGGCAAAGTGTGTCGGTTAGAAAGGGAGAGACCGAGACGATTGAATTTAGCAGGGATAAATACTTGGGGATAACGGTTTATATCGGAAAAAAAACAGGGCACGCAAGCACGTCAGACTTATCACCAGCGGCAGTATCTCAAGCAGTTGAAGCAGCTTACACAGTGGCTAAGTTTACGCAAGAGGATCAATTTGCTGGTCTTCCGGACGAAACAATGCTAGCTAAAGAGGTCGAGAATCTCGATCTTTTTCACCCCCAAGATATAAGTATCGGAGATTCGCTTGATCTGGCGAAACAGTGCGAAGAATCAGCATTTTTGGCTGATAAGAAAGTTGAAAACTCTGACGGAGCGACTCTGTCAACAAGCAGACAACGCTTCGTGTTGGCGAATAGTTTGGGATTTGTTGGAGGGTATCCCAGCACGCAACACAGTCTGAGTTGTTCTGTTGTAGCTGGTCGTGGGGAAAAGATGCAAAGGGATCATTGGTGGACGGTATCCCGTAATTTTTCACAACTTGAGGATGCACATGCAGTTGGTAAAAAAGCTGGGGTTAGGGCCGCGCAGAGAGTCGGAGCAAGGAAAATAAAAACCCAAAAAGTCCCGATTCTATATGATTCCGCGGTTGCTTCGTCAATTCTAGGGCATTTTGTGTCTGCAATTAGTGGGGGCGCCCTATATAAAAAACAGTCTTTTTTAGTTGACAGCCTTGGGAAAAAAATTTTTCCCGATTTTGTAGAAATATACGATAGGCCAAGGTTGAGAGGAGCGCTTGGCAGCTCCCCGTTTGATCAAGAGGGGGTACACACCAGAAATAGAAAAATCGTTGATAAGGGAGAAGTGAAAGGATATTTCCTATCCACTTACTCTGCAAAGAAGCTCGGCCTCGAGTCAACGGGTAATGCTGGTGGAGATCATAATTTGGAAATGATGTCTACAGGAGAGTCTTTTGAGGAAATTCTTGGTAATATTTCGAAGGGATTTCTTGTTACAGAAATGCTTGGTATGGGAGTAAACGGATTAACTGGCGATTATTCTCGAGGGGCCGCAGGTTTTTGGATTGAAAATGGTGAACTTGCCTTTCCAGTTGATGAAGTAACAATCGCGGGAAACTTAAAAGATATGTTTTCGAATATTAAGGCTGTTGGCACCGACAAGCTAGCTCGTTCCTCACGACAAGTCGGGTGTCTACTTATCGATGGGATGACTGTTGCAGGAAATTAGCATAACACTATCAATTAGTTTTGTTTACTGTGTTTGCGACTACGACTCCTATTAGCGCGCAAGTTGCCGACAGAAGGCCTACTAGCCCGTAATTAGTAAGCGCGCCATCGCTGGTAAAACCAATAATAGAAGAGCTTGTGAGAGAAGCGATGCTCATCGAAATTTGTTGCGCTGCGGTATTGAAACTCATGAAGCTACCTCGCACCTCTGAAGAGGAAGCTGAGCTTACAATTGCCATTGCTGGTATAAACCGGCCAGAGACAAATATCATAAAAAATGTCGAAGTTGTAATGGCAACCCAGACCGGCGCTTCAGGGAGGTTTGTTAAGGCTATAACAGGAATAACAGAAATCATAGCAATTATGGTGAACATCTTGGATTTTCCGTATCGGTCTGATAACTTGCCAATATAACGTGACGTGAAGAGCGTTGCTAGACCCCCAAATAAATATATAAGCGGTAAATCAGTTTCACTAAGGCCTACATTAGCGACCATGTAAGGCGAGATGAATGGGATAACAGAGAAGCCTCCCAAAAATAGAATACCAATAAGCATCAGAGCTCTTCTGTGATTCTTTTCTCGAAGTATTAAAAGGCTTTGTTTGAAAATTTTTTCTTCACGGGCTTTTTTAACATGTTCTCCTAATGATGGAATGCAAGTGAATATGAAAGTGCCTCCAATAATTGATAGGAATAGTAGTATTAAGTAAGGAGCATGCCAATCATATTGGTTTGCCAAGAAAAGCCCGATAGGTACCCCTGCGACTGATGATATTGGAAACGCGATTCCCACCTTTCCCAAGGCCGTCCCTCTTCTGGTTTCCGGTATTAAATCAGCAACAATAGCAAAAACTACGGCGTTTATAACTCCCCCGAAAAGACCTGCTAATCCCCTTGCGAAAAGAAGAGAAGTGTAATCATGGGCCATCAAACAAAATATCAGTGATACTGTAAATCCGACATAGAGAAAAATTAGACTGGATCTCCGGCCATATCTATTGATAAATAAAGCACAGGAAAGGGCACTTATCGCAGCGCATGATGTATAGGCTGAAACCATCAGGCCAAATTGCGTTGGAGTAATAGCCCAAATTCGCATAAATTGTGGTCCAAGGGGCATTATTAGCATTGCATCAACTATATGCATTATTTGCACGAAAGTGAGAAAGAGGATGGCCAGAGACTCCTGAGTTTGCCTCGACCCTTTAGGTCTGGTCATTGTGATATGGATTTTTTAATTAAACGTCTTTGCTATTAATTCGTATGAGGTTAAACGACTTTCATAATCGCCGGTCATGGTAAGAATCATTAATTCATCGGCGTTAAAAGCTTCCCCCAATTCGACTAAATCCTCTTTTACTGAAGCAGGGGTTCCGATTATGCTTCTTTCTCGATTCCTTTCAATGATGTGTTTTTCGTGATCAGTGTACTCATTCAGTTTGGCTTTTGCTGTGGTTTGCAAGGTGGTTTCAATACCGGTTGCCATCTGAAGTCTTCTGTGATCCAAAGGTCCTGCCAGAATCTCAGCTTCTTTTTCAGTTTTTGCACATATAGCCGAAACGCACACCATGTTATATGGTTTATTACCAGTTTTGGTATAATTTTGTCTGTATAGCTTACTGGCTTCTTCCCCACCCTCTGCCGAAATAAAATGTGCAAAGGCAAAAGGTAGACCAAGATGCGAAGCGAGTGTGCTACTGTAATCCGATGAGCCCAGTAGCCAAACCTCTGGAGAGGTCGCAGTGGTCGGCATAGCTTTAATTTCTCCAAACGGATGTTGTTTGGGAGTTGATCCATCAAGCCACTGTAAGGTTTCGACTACTTGATTTGGAAAAGCATTCGCGTCGTTGAATGCGTTAGGATTGAGTGCATTCGCAGTTAGTTTATCTCCTCCGGGTGCTCTTCCAATTCCAAGATCGACCCTTTTAGGAAACAATGTCTCTAGCATATTGAAAGTTTCAGCTACCTTTAACGGACTATAGTATGGCAGCAATACGCCACCGGTTCCGATACGGATTTTTTTGGTGTGATGACCAATCGCAGACAATAAAATCTCTGGACAAGGATTTGCTAATCCACGCATATTGTGGTGCTCTGCTAACCAAAACCTATTATAACCAAGTTGCTCAGCAGCAACAGCCAGTTCAATCGTAGCTTTTATGGCATGCGCCGGTGAAGAGTCTTCGAGCACAGGTGATTGGTCAAGTACTGAAATACGCATTTTTTTAAAGGCACTGAGGTTTTAATGACATTATCTTAAATGTATTATAAGGGTTTAGCAGGATTCTTAGAGAAATGTTTTTGTTTTTATCGAAAATAATTTGTGAATAGCGAACAATTTTTATTATTTTGTATTTTGGGCTCCGTTTTTGCTTTTTTTATTTGGGGTCGATTGCGCTATGACATAGTTGCGTTTTCAGCTTTAGTTTTGGCTGTTTTGGGCGGTCTTGTCCCCGTGGATGCTGCCTTTTCTGGTTTTGGGCATCCAGCGACAGTTATCGTTGCATTAGTGTTAGTTGTATCGACTGGATTGGTCAATTCCGGAGCAATTTTTCACATTTCTAAAAATATATTCAAATCAGAAAGGTCCCTGCGGACTCATATCACTTTAAGCGGTAGTATTGGTGCAATTCTTTCAGCTTTTATGAATAATGTTGCAACACTAGCGTTGTTAATGCCGGCTGATGTACAAAATGCCCGTAAATCAAAATGGTCACCAAGAGATAGTCTAATGCCACTATCTTTTGCCACGATTCTAGGTGGAATGGTTACCATGATAGGGACCCCGCCAAATATAATTGTATCGACTGTTAGGGAAGAGTACTTGGGACAACCGTATAGCATGTTTGATTTTTCTTATGTAGGTTTAATTGCTGCTTCTGCGGGGTTGTTGTTTATATCAATTGTCGGATGGCGTTTAATTCCAAAATCTAACACATTAGATGCCGGAGCAGAGCTCCTGGCGAAAACCAGATATCACTCAGAGCTGACAATCCCTGAGATCTCAAAGTTAATTGGTAAAACAATGGATGATCTTCAGAAGGAGGCAATTAACTCTGATGTTTATATTCGTGGTTTTGTGAGGGGAAAGTTGTTTCATAGTTGGCCAAATACAACGCTCCTTATGAAAGGAGATACATTATTGCTTGACTCAACGCCAGATTCTCTCGATGAATTCAGAACCGCTTTATCTTTGGATTTTTCGGATGGTGAAAGGCAGAAAATCGCTGATGAAATCGAAAGTTTGACTTTGTGTGAAGCCGTAGTCCCAGTCGATTCGCGAATAGCTGGAAGAACGGCACAATCTATAGGACTCTTTTGGAGGAAGGGTGCAATTTTGTTAGGTATTTCAAGAAAAGGTCGAAAGATAAGTAAAAAAGTGAGGAAAGTTACAATAAAACCCGGAGACCTGCTACTTCTTTTAGTTCCGGAAAAAGAGGAAAATAATATCGTAAATTGGCTGGGGTGTTGGGCGATGATCGATCGTGGTTTGACTGTTACCCAAGGAAATAAATTATCTTTCGGGGTCGGCGTGTTTGGACTGGCAATAGTGTTAGCAAGTGTGGGGGTAGTTCAACTTCCCATTGGATTAGCTATTGTAGTTGTTATTTATGCTGTGACCAAATTGATAAATACCTCGGAGATTTATGATTCAGTTGAATGGTCTGTCATTATATTACTTGGATCAATGATTCCGCTTGGATTGGCCATGACGGAAACTGGAAGTACAGCGCTTATTGTTGATGGTGTAATGGATATTGCGCACCAATGGCCAGCTTGGATGGTTTTGACTGCTCTTATGGTTGTGACAATGACGCTCTCCGATGTATTGAATAACACAGCAACAGCACTCATAGCGGCGCCTATAGGAGTAGAGATCGCTGATCGATTGGGCGTAAGTGCAGATCCGTTCTTAATGGCAGTTGCCATAGCTGCTTCGTGTGCGTTTCTTACCCCAATTGGGCACAAAAACAATACTTTGATTATGGGACCAGGTGGATATGGTTTTTCAGATTACTGGCGAATTGGATTGCCGCTGGAATTGTTAATAATAGGAGTAAGCGTGCCTTCAATACTGTTTTTTTGGCCTTTATAGTTAGCCGATTTTAGTAGTATTCGTACGGTTTTTTGGGAATTTTTTGACTTTTAATTTTCTCTTGTTCTTCGAAATCTTGATTTTTGTCCCACCATGCCGATCTGGCTTTTATTTGTTCCATTTTTACTTCAGGATTTTTGGTTAAAAAATCTCTCAAAAAGTTTGTTGTATCAGAAGTATAATTTTTAGCCATATTCTTTAATAATATATTAAACTCTATAATCTTTGATATTGTAGCAAGTATTAACAAAAAATTGTCCGATAAAGAAAAAAAAATAAAATCGACGATGCACTATCCCCCCATAGCGCGGCGGACAAGAAGTGCTAGAGAGCACCATGGATATACCCTGTCTGATTATTACTCTTGGATGCGAGAGAAGAAGTCGAGGAATGTAAAGAATTATTTACGAGCGGAAAACGACTATACCCACAAGATGATGGCTCCCAGCGAAGGGTTGCAAAAAAAATTGTACTCTGAAATATTGTCGAGAATAAAAGAAAGTGACATGGAGATTCCTTATCAAAGGGGTAAATACATGTATTACTCGCGCACGGAGAAAGGGAAGCAGTATCGGGTATATTGCAGAAAATTAAATTCAAACTTAGCTAAAGAAGAAACAATTCTTGATTGTAATGCTTTGGCATCTGGAAAAAAATTTTTTAGCCTCGGACTTATGGATCCCAGCCCGGATTCACGATTTTTAGCTTATACGACGGATATTGACGGTTTCCGGGAATATACCTTATTTTTTAAAAATCTTGTTACCGGTAAAAACTTTATCGAAAAGATTCCATGTGTAAGAAGTTTTGCTTGGTCTGCTGATAATAAAACTATTTTTTATGTTACGGAGGATCAAGCAAAACGTGCTCATAAAGTTTGGAGCAGAGTTCTTAGTGAAAGAAGCAGTGAAAAATTAATCTACGAGGAGAAAAATAAGAGGTTTTCGGTGTATGTTGAGCTTTCTCGGAGTCACGAATATGTCTTTATTACGAGCTCGAGCTCGAGCTCTAGTGAGGTTCGATTTCTTCGGGCTGACTATCCTTATGGAAAGTGCAGCTTGTTCCGACCTAGAAAAAAAAACATCAAATACTACATGGATCATGGAAAAGATTATTTCTATATTTTGACAAATGATAAAGGTAAAAATTTTAGACTGATAAAAACCCGCACAGCGGCTGAAAAAAAAGACTGGTGTCAAATGTTGCCTCATCGAAAAAGTGTGATGTTAGATAATATTGAGGTATTTGCTGATTTTATTGTACTTCACGAGAGGAAGAATGGATTTCCTCGGCTGCGCTTGCTAGATCTTAGGACTGGTAATGCGAGGGAGATTCATTTAAAGGAGATGGCGCGAACGGTTGGTGCAAGTAAAAACTTTAACTTCACAACTGATTGCTACAGGTATGAATATGAGTCTTATGTTACTCCGGAAACTACTTTCGAATATTGTTTAGGTAAAAGTGAATCAACTATTTTGAAACGTAGAGCCGTTGGGCGTGATTATAGTCCCAAACAGTATACTGTGGATATCATCAAGGCTAAAGCAAACGATGGAACCTTGATACCGATTTCAATGGTATATCGAAGTGATCTAAAGCAAGCTCATCCTCAGGCCTTTTTGTTAAATGGATACGGGGCTTATGGGTATTCAAATGATGCGTATTTTAGTGTTCCAAGACTATCCCTATTAGATAGAGGTTTAATTTTTGGGACCGCGCATATTAGGGGAGGGGGCGAGTTTGGAAAAAAATGGCACGAACAAGGAAGTCTTTTAAAGAAGAAAAATTCGTTTACTGATTTTATAGCTTGTGCGGATGCATTGTTTGCGGCTG
>PAHB01000044.1 GCA_002704665.1 Pseudomonadota bacterium | reverse complement strand
TTATTGTTTTTTGTATCCAAAATTTGTAGTTCCAAAAGTTTGTTTAGGCCTAATAACGTAGGATTTTTAACGACTTCTTTCCTAACTAATTTATACGATTGCGCTGTACTCTCAAATTTACAAACTCCATCACCGAAAATATTTAAAAGATCATATGAAGGATATCTAGACAAATATTCTGCCAATAACCCTAACCCTTGTTTAGCTTTACCCTTAGCCTCGTAAGCGTCGATTAATCTTTGAGCTACTAGAGACAGATATTTTGGATCTTGTTTCTCTATTTTTTTCCAACACTCAATTGCGCGGTCAAAGTCGTTATTCCTTAGAGAAATATCGCCTAAAATAATTTGGGACCTAACACATTTACGGTTTTCCCGCATGGCTTGAGACAAGTCGCCCTCGGCCTTGGAATAGTCAAACTTTTCCAAGCTTATCAGTGCTAGTTCACAATAGTAATTCGCAATTTCCTTGGCTTTAGATACCTTATGAAATTTATGAATGTTTCTTGAAGCTTCGATAGCTTTTTCCCAATCTTTTTCTTGTTCATAAATATCAACAAGAAAACTTAGTCCTTGCCTTTCCAAATCTGTACCTTTCAATTTTACAAAAAGGTTTTCCGCTCTGTCTAGAAAACCAGCTTTCAAAAAGTCTTGGCCTAATTCAAAAACCGCTTCTAATCTTTGCTTACGATCAAGATCTGGTCTATCTAATAAATTTTGATGCATTTTTATTGCTCTCTCAACTTCTCCTCTTCTCCTAAATAAATTTCCTAACGAGAAATGAAGTTCGACAGTTTGGGGATCGTTTCTTGCAACCTCTAAAAGGGTCTCGATCGCTTTATCCGGCTGTTCGTTAAGAAGAAAATTTAGACCTTTGAAATATGATAGCGGCAGTCCACGCGATTCCGACATCAAATCTTTGATATCGATACGCGCAGCCATCCATCCTAGTACAAAAAAAAGAGGAAGACCTAAAAGCCACCAAAGCTCAAAAGTCATGAGATTTTCCTAAATTACCAGCCGAGACGATTGTCATTCATCTGAAACCGCTCGTGTTTGGGAACGGGAGGATTCGGTCGGTGCTGCGACCAAATCCATTTAAAACCTAGGCTTTAGAGAGGTAACGTTGATCACCGCACAACCAGTGGCTAAACATTCAGTCCCGAAGAAGAGCTAACGCCCTTTTTTTTGTCGACTCTAGTTCTAAGCTCTTTCCCAGCCTTGAAGTGGGGGACATATTTAGCTGGGACATTAACTTTTTCGCCAGATTTGGGGTTTCTACCTACTCTTGAAGGCCTGTAATTTAAACCAAAGCTTCCAAATCCTCTTATTTCAACTCTTCCACCCTCTATCAGATACTTGGAAACTTCTTGAAGAAGCACCTTAACGGATAGTTCAGCATCATTTAGTACAAGCTGTGGAAACTGGTCAGCTAACTTCGCTATCAATTCGGATTTAGTCATTATGCATTTCCCGTCATTTATTTAATCCTTGTTTGTCAGTTTCGCTTTCAGTAATGCACCCAAATTTGTAGTACCCGCCCCATCGTTTTTTTCCTCGGAGTGTTTTTTGATTGCGGCCTTTTCCTCGGAATGCTCTTTAGCTTTAATCGATAGGGAAATCCCCCGATTTTTTCTATCAATGTTGGTTACAAAAGCGCTAACCTTCGAACCAACTTTCAGTTCATTATTTTCGAAATCCGCCAAATCACCAAAATCAGATGTCCGCATGTAGCCTCGCACATCACTATCAAGCTTTACTATCGCACCTTTTTCGTCCAATTCTTCAACTTCGCCCTGAACTAAAGCCCCTTTTTCATTTACCGAGACATAGTTTGCAAAAGGATCCCCATCCATTTGCTTTACTCCCAGTGATATTCTTTCCCGGTCGACGTCTATAGATAGAACGACTGCTTCAAGCTCATCCCCTTTTTTGTAGTTTTTTACTGCCTCTTCGCCTGGTAGATTCCAAGAGAGGTCGGACAAATGCACTAACCCGTCAATTTCGCCGTTAAGGCCTATGAATATTCCAAAATCAGTAATAGACTTAATTTTGCCAACAACCTTATCGTTTTTCTTATGATTATCCGCAAATTCATCCCATGGATTTGCCTTACACTGTTTCATCCCCAAGCTTATCCTGCGCCTGCTTTCGTCAATCTCAAGCACCATTACCTCTACATCATCGCCAACTTGCACAACTTTCCCAGGGTGTATGTTCTTATTTGTCCAGTCCATTTCCGACAAGTGAACCAAACCCTCGATACCATCTTCAATTTCGACGAATGCCCCGTAGTCGGTCAAATTTGACACTTTCCCAACTAATTTAGTTTGGCTCGGATAACGCCCTGCAAGCCCAACCCACGGATCTTCCCCAAGTTGTTTTAAACCAAGTGACACTCGCTCCTTTTCTTGGTCAAATTTCAAAACCTTTGCTTTTACCTCATCGCCGACGTTGAGAACTTCGCTGGGGTGCTTAACCCGTCGCCAAGCCAGGTCTGTAATGTGCAAAAGCCCATCTATTCCTCCAAGATCAACGAACGCCCCGTAATCAGTAATATTTTTGACGATACCATTTACCTCACCACCCTCTTTGAGGTTATCTAGCATTTTACGCCGCTCTTCGCCCTGTGATGCCTCAAGAACCGCCCTTCTCGAAACCACGACGTTGTTACGTTTGCGATCAAGCTTTATGACTTTAAACTCGAGCTGCTTACCCTCGTATGGGTTAGTATCTTTGATAGGTCTTAAATCGACCAAAGAACCCGGGAGGAACGCCCGAATTCCATTCACCATAACTGTCAAACCACCTTTAACTTTTCCATTAACAAAACCCTCGACCAACCGACTATCCTCCATCGCTTGTTCGAGGTCCTGCCAAGCAGCCAACCTCTTAGCCTTTTCGCGGGAAAGTCTGGTTTCTCCATAGCCATCTTCAATAGTCTCAATCGCAACGCCGACCGACTCGCCGACATCTACTTCTATTTCGCCTCTGTCGTCCTTAAATTCTTCGATCGATATGTAGCTTTCCGATTTTAATCCTGCATCTACCACCACCACATTTTGCTCAATCCTGACGACCTCTGCGTTGATAACTTCACCTGCACGCATTTCCCTCTTGGACATGCTTTCTTCAAACAAGGCCGCAAAACTCTCTTGACCACCTTCTGTAACTACTCCTGTTATCGCCTCTGTATTCATATATGAAAACTCAATAAATTCCCTAAGAAATCTCCGCCTTAGCGAAAACGCCTATTCTTAAAAACCGCCTGACCCTCGCGAAAACAACCGCGATACTTAGCCCCCTTCAAACCACCTAACGATTTGATCTATAACAAATTTTGGTGTTTTTTTTGTTGAATCTAAATATCTGGCCTCATTCGACAGAACAAGAGGAGAGGCAAGTCGCGACTCATCCCGATTGTCTCGTTGTCGGATTTCTTCCAGAATATCCGTAAGACTAGCATCTAATCCTTTTTCTATCAACTGTTTATATCTCCGCCGACCCCTTTCATCAAGCGAAGCGGTGAGATAAACCTTTAAGCTAGCATTCGGAAAAACATTTGTTCCCATGTCTCTTCCGTCAGTTACTAGTCCGGGAGAGACAGCAGTCTCCCTTTGGACAGAAAGCAAAACTTGTCTTACCATCGGTAGTTTTCCTATCAGACTTGCGCCCTTTGATATGTGATCGGCTCTTATTTCGCCATCAACTGGCCGGCCTTTCCAAATAACTCCGTTTTGCGTGAACTCTATATCGAGAAACTTAGCCATTTTGGCAATCTCAGTCTCATTATCGAGTGGTATTCCCAATTCTATGGCTGCAAGAGCCGTGACCCTGTACAAAGTGCCACTGTCGAAATAGTTTAACCCCAGACGCGCTGCTACACCTTTTGCTACGGTTCCCTTCCCGGAGCCTGCTGGACCATCTATGGTAATTACGGGAAATTCTTTTAAAAGCTTGTAAAATTCGTCGAAATAACGAGGAAATGTTTTTTCGACGCACTTTGGATTCCTGACCCTTAATCTAAGACCTAAAAAAACCAGTAGAGACAATGACATAGCCATTCGGTGATCATCATAGGTATCAATGGTAATCTCATCCGGAATCTGATTTGGATTCGGAGGGGTAACATGCAGCTCATCCTCAAACTCCTCCACTATCGCTCCAACTTTGCGCAGTTCGCGACCCATGGCAGTTATTCGATCAGTTTCTTTTACCCTCCAACTGCCAATGTTTCTCAGATAACATTTTCCGTCGCAAAATATTGCAATAACAGCTAATGTCATAGCCGCATCAGGAATATCAGAGAGATCCAAATCAAAAGCAGGAAGTGTTTCTCGTTGCCCAGCGGCAACCCTCACAAACCGAGTATCTGATGTAATCTGGCCACCCATTTTTCCCAAAATGTCGAGAAACTTTATATCCCCTTGAATACTGTTTCGTGTAATCCCACTTACTTTAACCGGCCCTTCTCCAACCAACCCCGCAGCAAAAAAATAACTTGCATTGGACGCGTCTCCCTCAATCCAAAATTTACCTGGACTAAAGTATCCCTGGTTAGCCAACACTGTAAATTCACTCGAAGAAGACAAAGCGGTTTTCACGCCAAACTGACGCATAAGATTGATTGTCATATCAACATAAGGACTTGAAATCAGCACTCCTTTGACTTTTATGCTTAATTCTCTTTTTAACAGCGGCGCAGCAATTAATATAGAGGACAGAAATTGGCTTGATACCTCCCCGTTTATTTCAATCGACCCTCCTTTGTCAGGTCCTTGTGGAGAAATAACTATCGGAGGATACCCCTCCCTACCTTTGTAGGAAATATTAGCCCCCAATTGTTGCAACCCATCTACCAGATGACCCACTGGTCGCTCGTACATTCGCTTGACCCCGAGCATTTCATAATAACCCGAAGTAAGTGAAAGAACTGCAGTTAGCGGCCTAAATGCAGTTCCCGCATTAGCCAAAAACAAGCTTGCGTGTCCAATAGGAATCTTTCCGCCACAGCCATGGACAAAATATGTACGCACCATTCCACCTTCGGACCGCTCTACCCTTACTCCTAATTTTTTCAGGGCATCCAGCATGACTTGGGTATCTTCTGAAATTAAGAGATTTTTTAATTCAGTGATTCCCGTTGATAAAGCTGCCATGAGTAGTACGCGATTTGAAATACTCTTTGATCCAGCCACAGCAACACTCCCTGAGCAAAACTGATTTGGCGCAATGAACAAATCTTTGCTTAGGTCAATCATATTTTTTTAAAATTTTATGTTGACGAACAGATCGTGCTTTTTCAAAAAAACCAATCACTTGATCCTTTTTGCCGTGTTCGATAGCTTCTGAAAGTTTAGTCAAAACCATTTGGTAAGACTTGATATCCTCAACAATAAAATCTTTATTTGCCATACAAATGTCTCTCCACATTTCTGGAGAGCTTCCCGCGATTCGTGTGAAATCCTTGAATCCTCCCCCACTGAAATCGAACAAGTTATGTTTGCCGCTTTTTTTTGAAATCATTTCAACAAGCGCATAGGAGAGAACGTGTGGCAAATGACTTACCGACGAAAAAACCGCATCGTGTTCGTCGATCTCCATTTTAGTTATTTTTGCACCGCATAGCTTCCAGAGGGATTCTACCCGGAACAAAGATTCTTCGTCTTGTCCCTCTATTGGTGTAAGGATTACTCTTTTGCCTTGAAACAGATCCGGAGATGCAGCCTCAACTCCAACCCTCTCTCCGCCGGCGATCGGATGACCTGGCACGATTCTAGATAGTTTTTTTGGATACAAATCTGATACGCTTTTTACAAATTCTCTCTTTGTACTCCCAGCATCAGTGATAATAATATTATTTTCCACTGCCCACGAAAGGTTTTCAAGAATCTGAGAAGCTTGTGAAACTGGAGTAGCTAAAAGAATCATAGATACATTATCGATGGGATTTCTAATATCCGATATCTCGTCAATTACGCCCATCTTTAAGGCCTGTTGCAAATTTTTTTTTCCTCTACCTATGCCCACCACTTTCTTCACATGGCCTTTTGCTTTGAGCGATAAAGCTACCGACCCTCCTATCAGACCTACTCCAACAACTAAAAGTGTATTAATCATAGATTAGTATTGCTTTCAGATTTTTCGATCAAAACTTGCCGGCAAATTCATCCCTGCAAGGTTTTAAGTAGAGTATTTATAAATTTTTTATTTTCCTTTTGTAGGCCGATTGAAACCCTCAGAAAATCTTTAAGTCCGTAACCACCTACCGGGCGAACAATGACTCCTTGTTTTAGTAAGCTATCGTAAATTTCTACGGCATTATTTACCCTAAAAGTTACAAAGTTTCCCTTTGACGGAATAAAAAAAATGTTTTTGGCTTGGAAAGTCGATGTTATCTGCTGCATCCCCATAACATTTAATTTTACGCTTTCCTCGATGAAACTTTCATCTTTCAAAGCTTCGACAGCAGATAGCTGCGCAATCGACCCCACATTAAATGGCTGCCTGACACGATTAAGCAACTCGACTATTTTTCTATGAGCTATTCCATAACCAATTCTAAGTCCGGCAAGACCATAAGCTTTGGAGAAAGTGCGGCAAACCAACAAATTTGGAAATCTATTTATCCAACTATTACTAGGTAACTGCTCGTCTTTTGATAGGTACTCGTAGTATGCCTCATCTAGTACCACTAAAATAGAAGCTGGAACATCGTTTAGGAAACTTTCAATTTCTTCTCGCTGAAGAAATGTCCCAGTCGGATTATTTGGATTTGCTATGAAAATAACCCTAGTATCGCTCTCAATAGCCTGGATCATTGCCTGTAAATCATGACCAAAATTTTTCGCGGGTGTTACAATTCCCTTGGCTCCGGATGCCTTAGTGGCAAGATGGTATACGATAAATGCGTGTTCAGAATAAACAGCTGATCCAGTGCTTGAGAGAAACGCGCTAGCTACTAACTCTAAAATATCATTGGACCCATTTCCCAGAACGATCTGATCAGAAAATACATTTAGCTTTTCCGCTAGTTGTCTTTTAAGATGAAACCCATCGCTATCAGGATAACGACTGATCTCCCCCATGTGTTGATTTACTACTGAGGCCACCCGAGGACTAAAACCCAATGGATTCTCGTTAGAGGCTAGTTTAACTATATCCGTGTAGGAAATTCCAAGCTCTCTTGCAACCTCATCGATAGGTTTGCCAGATTGATATGGTGCTATATCGCGAACATAGGTCGGAGCTAAGTCGCAGAGGGGCAAAACGGTATTATCGGGCGATATCATCTTTCCGCAATCGGGTAGGATCCCAATATTTTTAAAAAACCTGCTCTATCCCTAATTTGCTCAAGAGCTGAAGCAACATGGTTGTCCGTTTGATGTCCTAAAACATCGACAAAAAAAACATATTCCCAAGCTCCGCTACGAGATGGTCTAGATTCTAGTCGACTCATGTTAACGTTGTTCTCCTTTAACGGTTGTAGTAAATCTGACAAAGCCCCAGGTTGGCTAGGTGTCGACATTACAAAAGAAGTTTTATCGCCGTTGGAAGGTCCAATATTATCATTACCAATAACAACAAATCGAGTGATGTTGTTTGGATCGTCCTCGATATTTATAAATAGAGGCGGCAAACCATATTGTTTACCAGCATCTAATCCTCCCACTGCGGCGGCAAATTCAGGCTTTAATGATGCAAGCTTTGCAGCTTCAGCATTACTACTAACCACCACCCGCTCAGCATGCGGAATATTCTCTAAAAGCCACTGTGAGCATTGCCCAAAGCTTTGCGAGTGAGAATACACTTCTTTAATAATTGAAATATCCTCTGCTATTGTAAGGAAG
>PAHB01000043.1 GCA_002704665.1 Pseudomonadota bacterium | reverse complement strand
TGGCGACTCCCCTTGGGCATAAATTTGTGCTAACCGCTGGCCGAAAATCTTTTTTGCATCTAACAGATCATTTGTGTACATCGGACCTCCACCAAAAATAATAGTTTTTATCCCCTCAAGGTTTGGTTGATATGTTTGCGCCCACGAGACCATCCTCATCAACATAGTTGGAGCAACAAACAAAGATGTTTTTTTCCATTCATTAGTCAATTCAAATATCTCACGAGTATCGAAACTACCACTCTCAGGAACAACGTTATTCGCCCCAGCATAAACATGAGGAAAATTATAAAATCCTGATGCATGTGACATTGGCGCAACGTGAAGAATACTATCCTGCGGCGATATCGAATCAACAGAAGCAAAATAGCTAACGCTCAACGCTTCCAAATTCTCATGGGTTAATACTACTCCCTTCGGCTTTCCGGTTGTGCCACTGGTATAAAATAACCATGCAGGATCATCAGGCCTACAAGGTTGAATATCAATCTCCGAATCACGTGAAAAAATTTCTTGGTACTCCTTACTTGAAACATCCACAAACTTTACTTCAGGTTTGGAAGTAGAATCCAAAATGTCTGCAAGTTCTGTTGACGTAAAACAAAGCTTTATAGTTGCATTATCAATTATAAATGCCATCTCACGAGCATGAAGTTTTGAATTTACAGGAACAACAGCAAGACCGGCAAACCAGCAAGAGTACATAATTTCCAAATAAAACGGACTGTTTCGCAAGATTATCGCGACGTGATCCCCCGGCGATAGTTTAAAACGTTCCCTCAAAGTTGCTGCGCCTTTTTTAACTCGAGAAACCATTTTATAATAAGACAGATATGGCTTACTGCCGAATGATATAATTGGGCGGTCTGGGTATTTTTTTGCCGATTGCAATAAATAGCTTGAAATATTCAAATTTAAATGCCTTGAAGAAAATTTTCTGAATTCGCGACATTTTAGCAAGATAGCGGCTATTATTGTAGTAAGATGTTGAGCAAATGTTCAATAAAAAAACACAAATAAACGTTCCTGGAAAATTTGTATACGTAAAAACAAACAAAGTTACTCTGAGGTGTAGGGATGCCGGACCTAGAGATGGTCCGCTTGCTATCTTGGTTCACGGGTGGCCCGAGTCCTGGTACTCCTGGCGACATCAGATTCGAACTCTCGCTGATGTCGGTTACAGGGTAATTATTCCGGATGTTAGAGGATATGGTGGGAGCGATAAACCAGACCGCATAGAAGACTACTCCATGACTAATCTTGTAAATGACATAGTGGAAATCATGGACTCTTTTGGGACTGAAAAATCGGTTCTAATTGGACATGATTGGGGTGCTCCCATAGTGTGGAACACTGCTGCCCTTTACCCTAGTCGAGTTTTGGGGGTAGCCGGGCTAAGCGTGCCATATCATCCCAGAGGCAAGATTTCGTCTATTCAACTGTGGAAATCGATATACAAAGATCGTTTTTTTTATCAACTATATTTTCAGCAACCGGGAAAAGCTGAAAAAGAATTAGACAAAGATGTGGGGCAAAGCTTACGAAAAATTTACTACTCAGGATCGGGCGATGCCCCTAAAAATATTTTCTCCACGACTAAGGCAAACAAAAGCGACATGCTTTCTGGACTGCCGGATCCAAATCCGTTTCCAGCATGGCTTACCGCGGAGGATATAAATTACTATATCAGTGAGTACAAAGAACGAGGTTTTTCGTCAACACTCAATCGATATCGGGCCCAAGAACTTGATTGGAGGGAGTTAACTCAATTAGCAGGGGCTACAATTTCCGTCCCGTCCTGTTTTATTGCTGGCGAGCGAGACAGCGTGCTTAGATTTGTCCCAAATGTGGACCTTGTGGCTAAAATGAAACCTTGGATGCATGACTTAAGAATTTGCGAATTAATTCCTAATATCGGCCACTGGATACAGCAGGAATCTCCTGATAGTGTAAATAAATTACTTAAAGAATTTGTAACTAGTCTCACTCATAGTTAATATTTATTATGAATAACTACTGAGAAATAATTTAAACATCCTTAATAACATTGAGAGAAAACATATGGGAATTTTTAACTTAACAGGAAAAGTTGCAGTAGTGACCGGATCTAGTAGAGGAATTGGTTACTCAATCGCCGAAAACCTTGCAAAAGAGAATGCCTCCGTCATTATCTCTAGTCGAAAAACTGAGGCCTGTGAAGCTGCCTCCAAAAGAATTCAATCCGCTGGAGGTGTAGCGCACGCAATTCCAGCAAATATCGGAAAAAAAAATGATATTGAAAACCTTATTTCGGAAACTAAAAAAAAATTTGGAAAGATTGATATCCTAGTTTGTAATGCGGCTTCAAATCCTTTTTATGGATCAATGTCAGAATTACCCGACGAGGCGTTCCAAAAAATTCTCCAAAACAATGTAATCTCAAATCATTGGCTAGCGAATTTAGTACTTCCAGACATGGCAAAACGAAAAAATGGAACAATAATTATCGTATCTTCGATTGGCGGATTGAAAGGAACAGATAAATTAGGAGCTTACGCTATTTCAAAAGCAGCAGATATGCAATTAGCAAGAAACCTTTCGATTGAATGGGGTAGCAAAAATATAACAGTAAATTGTATCGCTCCTGGATTAATTAAAACTGATTTTGCTAAAGCACTTTGGGAAAATGAGAAAATTAGAAAACATTACGAAGAATTAACCCCGTTAAAAAGATTGGGCGACCCCGATGACATAGGCGGCATAGCAGTTTTTTTAGCCTCAAAAGCAGGTGCTTTTGTCACCGGACAAACAATAGTAGCAGATGGAGGGGTAACGATAGCCGGCTAAAACGTTATCAAAAATAGAAAAAATGTTTATGTTTTTTTCAAATATTAAATGCAGAACAATTAAGTTAATAGCTACAACTTTTTTGATAATTACGATTGCTGGTTGCTCGCAATCATCGGATAATAAAATAAGGCTTGCCACCGGACCGCAAGGAGGATCTTGGTATCCATTAGGTGGTGCGCTTAAAACAATAATCGAAAATAATATCGAAGGCACGAAAATTCAAGTATTACCCGGCGCCGGAGTAGCCAATGCCAAGGCAATTGAGTCTGGCAAGACTGAATTAGCTTTAGCAAATTCAGTGTCTACAGTTGACGCAATAAACGGGAAAGCGCCGTTTTCAAAAAAATCCGAAAATATTTGCAACATTGCTTCTCTGTATCCACAATATTTCCAAATTGTTGTTAGGAATAAATCTGGAATCACGAATGTTAAAGATATCGCTGGAAAGGTTTTAGCGGGACAAGGCCCCGGCAATACTGCCGAAGTTATTACTAGGCATTTACTCGCAGCTGAGGGAATAGATTACGAGGATCTACAACAAGTTAACTACGGATCCTACACTGATTCAGTAGCATTGATGAAAGACGCAAATGCTGACATCTTTACTTTAGGAACAACCATACCAGCTGGAGCCATTATGGATCTCTCGAGCGTGCGAAAAATCAAACTACTCGAAATTAATGACCAGCTATTAACAAAAATGAAAAAAATAAATCCCGGATATCTCAAAACCTTTATACCCGCCTCTACCTATCGAGATCAAAATACTGAAATCCAGACTATCGGCTATACCACACATCTTATTTGTCGATGCGATTTAAATATTGAGTTTGTATATAATTTAATAGACGATATTTTCGCAAACATAAAAGATTTAGCAACTATCACAAAAGTTATGGAGGGTATTACCCCAGAGGATATGAATAAAAAAATTGGAGTCCCTTTACATCCTGGCGCAAGAAATTGGTACAAAGAAAAAGGTGCGATGTAGAGCTTTTTATTTTATCGGGTATATATGTTTTTTTTAAATATCAGAAGACTATTTTCAACGGGTGATTCTCTAATTCTCGCTGTAAGTGTGATAATGTGCTTTTATCACCTTTACATTGCTTGGGTAGGAACCGCTGATGCGTTAATCCTTCGCAGTGTCCACTTGGGTTTCGCATTAATAATAACGTTTTTAGTTTTCCCGACAAACTTACAGGGCAAACCAAAATTAGCTTTTTTGACAAACTTAATTTTTATTTTTTTAAGCATAACCATAGCGGGTTACGTCGTTATAGAGTACGAATACTTTATAAATCGTATGATGTACGTAGACGCGCTAAAACCTCAAGACTGGATTTTGAGTATTTTAGCAATTTTTCTGATACTCGAAGCCACCAGACGTAGCATAGGTACCACCCTACCACTAACAGCAGCAGGTTTTTTGTTTTACGCTATTTTTTTTACTGGTATCGAATTAGAACAAATACTTGAACAAATGTATTTAGGCACTCAGGGTATTTTTGGCATTCCCATTTACGTATCCGCAACATATGTCGTGCTATTTATCGTGTTTGGAGCTCTTGTTGAGCGCACTGGAACAGGTAAACTATTTATGGATTTTGCGCTAAGCCTGACTGGCAGATCGGCCGGTGGTCCGGCAAAAGTCTCTTGTCTTACCAGCGGAATGTTTGGAACGGTATCCGGAAGCGCAGTTGCAAACGTTATGACAACTGGAACCTTCACAATTCCAATGATGAAACGGATAGGTTACAAACCTGCTTTTGCCGGAGGAGTAGAGGCAGTTGCATCTACGGGGGGGCAGATTATGCCTCCAATAATGGGCGCAGCGGCTTTTATAATGGCTGAATTTTTGGCCAAAAGTTATTTAGAAGTAGCAGCCTTTGCCTTGATTCCTGCTTTACTTTATTACGTAGCATTATTTTTTACGGTACATTTTGAAGCCAAACGGCTAGGAATGGAGGGGTTGCCGAAAAAAGATTTGCCAAGCGTTACTTCAGTTTTAAGGTCTCGGGGGCATTTGTTCGTTCCCTTATTTGTATTAATCGGTGTTCTCTTAGCCGGATATAGCCCACCATTAGCGGCTCTTTGCGGCATCATCTCTACCATTCCTGTCGCTTGTATTCGAAAGTCTACTCGACAATTTGTTAGTTTAAAAAACATCACCGCTGCATTGGCTCAAGGAGCTAAAAACGCTACGATGGTTGCTCTAGCATGCGCATGTGCGGGAATTGTTATCGGGGTAATTTTTATAACGGGCCTCGGATTAGAGTTTACAAACTTAGTCCTTAAGGCTGCCTCTAATTATTTATTACCGGCATTACTTTTAACCATGGTAGCTGGAATAATTTTAGGTATGGGGATGCCAACTGCCGCGGCCTACATTATGCAGACTGCGTTGCTGGTCCCTGCACTTGTTAAGTTAGGAGTATTAACAGAAGCCGCACACATGTTTGTTTTTTATTTCGCCATTTTATCTTCAATTACACCTCCCGTTGCTCTGGCGGTCTATGCGGCAAACGGGATTTCACAAGGCAAACTTTGGAAATCAAGCATTGCCGCTCTTAAACTTGGCGCAGCCGGTTATATCATTCCTTTCATGTTCGTATTTGGCCCCCCTCTATTAATGATCGGAACCATTAGAGAAGTTTTCACTACTTTTTTAACTGCATTAATCGGCGTAATATCGCTATCTGGAGGCTTGACAGGATTTTTCCTCTCTTCTGCAAAAATAATAGAACGATTATTATTAATTATCGCGGCACTAACACTACTTGCTCCTGACAAACTAACTGATTTGATTGGGTTGACTCTCGTAGGGTTCGTATCTCTCTTACAATGGCGTAGAAAGAGTTATTGAACAAAAGTTAAAAACAAAATATATAAAAAATGGCTAAAACAATACTAGTGACGGGAGCTACCGATGGCATAGGTCTAGCAACTGCAGAGGAATTAATAGACAAAGGAAATATTGTCCTCCTTCACGGTAGAAGTGCAACGAAGTCAAAATATGTTGTCTCGAAATTTAATGGTAAAAAAAATAGAAAGGCAATACCCGTTTGGGGTGATTTGTCGAAGATGCACGACGTTATGCAGATAGGCGAGCAGATATTGTCAATGTCGCTTCAGGTCGATGTGCTAATTAATAATGCTGGAGTATATAGAAACCAGAGGGTAGTAACTGTTGATGGGTTTGAGGAGACTATGGCTGTAAATCATTTTGCCGTCCATCTTTTAACGAATGATTTAATCAACAAAAAAATAATGTCGGACGCCGGTCGTATCGTTATAGTAAGCTCGATGGCACACCAAGGAATATCAATAGACTTAAATAATCTCGACTTCAATCTTAATTTCAGCGGCTTTAATGCTTATGCAACGTCAAAATTGGCAAATATACTTTTTACCCAATGCTTAGCTGAAAAGCTATCCCAAACAAAGTTAACCGTTAATGCACTCCATCCCGGAGTAATCAGTACTAAATTATTACATAAGGGTTTTAGTATGAAGGGAGATAGCATAAAAAACGGTGCCAAAACACCTGTCTATCTTGCTATTTCAAAAAAAGTAGCTCAAATAAACGGTAAATATTTTGTCTCTTGTGTGCAAAAACCGGCATCACGAAACGCCACAAACGAAAAAACAGCAACAGATTTGTGGAATATATCAAATAGAAGGTTAGAACAGTTTTTATAGCTAGTAAGGAATTTTTTTTCCATCCCATGCAAAAAAACCACCGCTATCAGAAGAATTTAATTGATTTATAACTTGCATTAAGTTTTGCGCAGCATCAGCCGCTGAAACCATTTGCTTTTGAATAACGCTACTTTGAAAAGGCGCCGAAAGCGGCGTGTCGACCGTGCCAGGGTGTAGAGACACGCAAATTATCTCAGAGTTTTTTCTTTTCAACTCAACCGCAGCGGTTTTAATAAACATATTCAAAGCAGCTTTTGAAGCTCGGTATCCATACCACCCTCCCAGCCTGTTATCAGTCGTGCTACCAACTCGAGCCGAAATCGCTGCAAATACTGATTTTGATTTACTATTTAGAATCGGATAAAAATGTTTTATTAAAAGCGCAGGGCCTATACTGTTCACTCTGAAACTACGCTCTAGTTGACTCATATTCAAACTTTCTAAATTTTTTTCAGGTGAAATTTTCGATCCGCTTTTTAGTACGCCTGTGGCAACTAAGACTAAATCAAGATAATCAATGATTTTCTTTATTTCTTCGGAAACTTCTACAATCGAATTTTCACTTTCCAAATCAAGATAAAAATGTTTTTCGACCCCGCGCAGAATAGATGAATCGTGCCGTGAGCAAGTGAACACTTTACCAATATTATTTTGAGTCGCTAATAGTTGAGCTGTAGCCTGGCCTATTCCTCCATTGGAACCAATTACTAGGACATTACATCCCGCTCTGAAAGAGGCAGTTAGCGAAGACAGTTCCATCTTCTAGATCGCCAAGTTAGTCGATCCACGAATTAATTTACCGGGCAGACTGCCGGTGTTCTGTCCATCCACCATAACCTCAACACCCGATACAAAAGTGTGACGATAGCCAACAGCTTTTTGCTGAATTCGTTTTCCGCCGGCCGGGAGATCATATACAACTTCTGGCTTGGTTACTCTTAAATTTTCAAAATCAATCAAGTTAAAGTCAGCTTTGTACCCCTCAACAATTTGCCCTCTGTCAAACAAACCGTAAGTCTCAGCCGTATCTTTAGTCTGTTTTTTTACGAGATACTCTAGCGGCAATCTTGGTCCACGCGTTCTACGTTTCACCCAAAAGTCCAGCATACTTGTCATACTACCAGCATCACACAGAAATCCAACGTGAGCACCAGCATCACCAAGCCCACATATTGTCGAATCTTCTTGTAGAAGTTGATGAATTACTCTCAAATCGCCATGATAGTAGTTTTCAAATGTGTGCAGAAGAAGAGCCTTTCCTTCATCTTCTAATAACCAAGACAAAACTACTTCTAATATATTTGAGTTATTCCTTCGCGCAAACGCCTCTGCACTTTCGTTAAAGTCAGGCTCACAATTAGTGGGATCATCAAGCTTGAAAGTCGTTTTTAGAAGAGACACAATCCATTGCGTCTTCTTATCTTGAGGTAACTCACAAATCAGTTTTTTCCTTAAAATTTCGTCAGAAGTTATTCTAGAAATTTTCTCTTTGTGCGGAAGTTGCTCCATGCTTCTCCAAAGAGGGTGATTGATAAAAGGATGAATCGAGCTTTGAAAGCCCATCAGAACACCAATCGGTCTACTACCGACCTGACCGGTTACCGCCTGACCTTTCATCCTTGCGTTTTTTATACTAGCCAAAGTCTCCTTCCACAAGTTCGGCGCATTATGGACTTGGAGCAAAAGTACAGTAAGAGGACGTTTAGCTGTTTTCGCAATTTCCCTGAGAATCTCAAAATCACCATCTCCAAAGTCTGAGTTAACTTCGATGACCCCACGACCAGCGTTCCTCATTGCATGCGCAATACCCAGTAGCTCTGGCTCTGAAGCCGTCAAACTCGGCGTATAGCTCCCGTCTCCTGCCTTATGTTTAATAGTCCTCGACGTAGAAAATCCTAGAGCGCCGGCACTTAATGCCTCTTCGACTAAATGACCCATTACACCGATCTCATCGTCTGTAGGTTCTGACTGGTGATCCGCTCCTCGCTTTCCCATGACAAAAAAGCGAAGCGCTGCGTGGGGTATTTGGGTTCCAATATCCATAATGCGGGCCTTCTGATCCAGCACATCCAAATATTCTGGAAAGCTTTGCCAAGAGAAATCGAGACCCTCTGACAAAACCGACTCTGGAATATCCTCTACCCCCTCCATAAGGTTAATCAAGTATTTTTCTGTTCCCTTCCGTACTGGAGCAAACCCTACTCCGCAATTACCAAAAACTGCTGTGGTAACACCATGCCACGATGACGGTGTCATTAGTTCATCCCATATGGCTTGCCCATCGTAATGTGTATGGATATCTACCCATCCCGGTGTTAACAGTAGACCATCAGCGTTAATCTCACGGTATCCCTTTTCCGCATGTTTACCAACGAAACATATTTTTCCCGAATCAACAGCCACATCGGCGACAAACTTCGGCCTCCCGGTTCCATCTACAACTGTCGCGTTCCTTATAACAAGTTCTGACATAACCACTCCGTAAAATCTAACATGCTTACACTTTTTTCCAAACAATTTGGAATTTCGCCAATAAGCGCTAAAATATGCTCTATTATAAATCAAACTAGTTTTTATTAATAATGAACAAAAAGGTTCCGGTATTCGACACAGAAACACTAGCGGGAATTCGAAGGGGTATCGAGAAAGAAAGTCTAAGGGTTTCGCCATCAGGGGTTTTATCTTCAAAATGTCATCCTGCGAAGCTTGGGTCAGCCCTGACCCACCCAAGCATCACCACTGATTTCAGTGAATCACAATTAGAACTCATAACCCAAACCCACTCATCAGTCGAGGATTGCATTAGAGAGTTGACACAAATTCATAAAACTGTTTACGAAAATATAGAAGATGAACTTTTGTGGTGCAGCAGTATGCCATGCGATCTCCCACGCGAAGAAGCAATACCAATAGGGATTTACGGAGCTTCCAACATCGGTAGAGCGAAACATGTGTATCGAAGAGGATTGTCACACCGATACGGTCGAAAAATGCAAATGATTTCAGGAATCCACTATAACTTTTCAATACCTGAAAATGCTTGGCAAATCTTACAAAAGGACGTTTATAGTGGTGAATCGATTGAAGAGTTACGAAATCATTTCTACTTTGCATTAATTCGCAATTTTCAGCGCGAAGCATGGCTTTTACTCTATCTTTTCGGGGGTTCTCCTGCGGTCTGTAAAACATTTACTGAGAAAAAAGTCCACCGGCTCAAAAACTTTAAATCAGGAGATATGTATCTCCCGGAAGCAACCTCCCTCAGAATGGGGCCTCTTGGCTATCAAAGCGATGTTCAAAGTTCGATTGCGGTAACCTACAACACTCTGAACAGCTACACACGATCCCTACAGGCTGCTCTTACTGAACCGTACCCACCCTACGCTTACATAGGGATAAAAAACGGCGATAGTTACAACCAACTCTCTACTAGCCTACTTCAAATAGAAAATGAATTTTACAGTACTATCAGACCAAAACGCCGTATCAAACCAAGCGAGAGGCCACTCCACGCTCTGCATAACCGAGGCGTAGAATATGTAGAAATACGAGCTATAGATCTGGACCCTTATTCAGAGCTAGGAATTTCAGAGGATACGATCAGATTTATTGATATATTTCTGCTGCATTGTTTATTAACTGACAGTCCTGCCGATTCCCCGAAAGAGCTGGTAGATATCCATCATAATCAACATGTAGTTGCTGAATATGGTAGAGATCCGCACACCAAAATATTCCGAGGCGACAATTTGCAAACAATTAAAGAATGGGGAACTGAAATAATAGAAAAATGTTTTCCCATTGCCACTGCATTAGATTCTGCTAATCAAACCGATAAGTACTCAGCTTCTCTTGAAATTGCTAGTCGAATAATTCGAAACCCTGAAAATTCAATTTCAGCAAAAGTTTTGAAAGATATTTGTAATTACCATGATCAGTCATTTAAAAATTTCACCTTACATAACTCAAAAAAACATAAGGAAAAATTTAAAAAGTTAGAATATCCTAGCAATATCGTCAATAAGGACAAAGGCATCGCACAAAAATCCTTGTTTCGTCAGCGTGAACTTGAAGTCGAATCGAAAACAGATTTTGAATCCTACAGAAAATCTTATATTGATCAAACCTCTTCGCTAGAAAAATCTTTAAAAAATATGGATGGATAAAATAACTTTTTTTTAATACTCCTCAAAAAAAAAACCATCAAACCACCTTTGAGCTTGAACACTGGCCTCCTTCATTTCCAATTTCGACATGCGGTTTGCCAGAATATAAAGTCTATAATTTGCCTGCTCATCAAAATTCAATGCCGTAGCTAAATATAACCATTTATATGCCTCAATATTATTGTTCGAAGAATCTCCTCTACTGATAAAGACTATAGCCAAATTATACATCCCATAGGCGTATCCTTTCTCAGCTGATTTATAGAACCAATCGATTGCTTTCTCAGTATTTCTCGGCATTCCCAAACCGTCACGATAAATAACCCCGAGCCCATTTTGAGCGCGAATGTGACCTGATGAGGCTGCTCTAAGCCATAATTCAGCGGCCATTTTATATTTATTCTGCTCAAAAGCCTTAAGTCCTTGATAAAACATTTGATCATCGGTCTCAGCGTTTGATACAGCACAAACAAAAAAACAAAACATAAAAAATAAATTACACGCCGACCGAATCAGACGAGAATCCATCTATTTTTTTGGAGATGGAAAAAAATCAACGGGATTCATCAGCTTGTTTTCCTGAGCCACTAAAGCTCCTAATTTTGCGCTCTCTTGGGTATATGCTATCCAATCGGGATCCGCCCACATGGCTGCCCTTTTAGTCTCTCTGTCCCCGGCACTATCATACACCCACATGTGAACATATTCATTTGGATTGCCAGTTTCTCCGGTCAAAAAACCAAGTGGCTGACCTAAGTGCCTTGTTTGGGGACCCTTACCCATTTTTTCGTACAAAGCCATGTGTTTTTTTATCATTCCCGGTCTACATGTATAGGTCCTGATATCTATTATCATTATTTAATCTCCATAAATATTAGTTATTGAATTTAGCATCAACTTTCATCTAAGATGTCTAAAAGCTCCACGTCAAAAATTAATGTCGAATTCGGCGGAATCACCGGAGGAGATCCGTTTTCTCCATACGCTGTTTCCGGAGGACATACTAAACGCGCAGTCCCACCAACTTTCATCTGCGGAATACCCTCTCCCCAGCATTTTATCAACCCTCCTAGAGCAAATTCTCCTGGTTCTCCGCGGTCTTTCGAGCTATCAAACACGGTTCCATCTACCAGCGTTCCGTGGTAGTGAATTTTGACTCTACTACTGCCAGTGGGCTGTTTCCCAGTGCCCGCACTGATGTCCTTAATAAGAGCCCCTGAGACCGTCTTTTTTATTGAGGGATCTTCCAAGAATTTTTTTAAATATTCTTCCCCTTGTTTACTGTAACGCATTGCGGCGGCCTCAATCCTTTTACTTCCCCATTCTTGCAACTTCTGGCGATGCTGAGATGTATCAACTTGCAGCTCATTTTCAAGTATGTTATCCGAAAAGCCCGACTGAACAGCTTGTAATTCTGCTGCATTAAGGCCTAAGACCTTTACCTGTTGGCTAACCTCCACACCAATAGTGTAGAGAATGTCATACTCATCCTTATCCAAAGCCTTTTTGGACACATCAGTTTGCTCAGAACATCCAAACAAAAAAGTCATAATCATAATTAAATACAAAAATTTCATAATCTAAATCCTGTACATGGGTTTATTTTGATCTATCGAATACTACTAGAGGGTTGGCGTAAAATCCAAGAAAAAACTAAAGATTGTCTGAATTTTATAATTTAATCTTTATATTTTGTGGGCGTTTCTAAACTAATTCTTCCAAGATAACCTGCTCTATAGTCTCGCAAAAGCATATTTGCAGCCCTTTGAATGTTCGGAATATTACCCCTTTCAACTAATTTTTTTTTATGTGCAATTTCTGTTAAAAGACTTGCTCCGCCATTATTTAATTCCTCAATACCATAGCGCTTATTTAAACATTCTGGGTAGTGGGAGGTTAAAAATTCTACAAGAAATTGCGCAACATCAACCTCTTGGAATGCATTCTGCCCTATGTTGTTGTTTGCCGCCAAAATTTTACCTGTTCTATCATCATGAATCTTAGGCCATAGCAATCCCGGAGTATCAATGATTTTTATTTTCTCCCTGTTTAAGCCTAATATACGCTGCCTTCTTGTAACGGCTGGCAAATCAGCCACCTTTGCGACTTTTCTATTTGCCAAGGAATTAAATATTGTTGACTTTCCTACATTTGGAATTCCTGCTATCAGTATTTTTATATGACAGTCCGGCGATAAGTTTTCACCGATTAGTTCGCGACAATTAGCGATGATTTTACCGTTGATATTTTGTTTTTTTGCGGAAAGAAGAATTGTCTTACCAAAATCATTTAGCTTAAAATAATTGACCCACGATTTCGTGACTTGTGAATCAGCCAAATCAACTTTATTAATAACCTTAAGAACCAACTTTTTGTATTTTGAACAAATATCGTTGGTTAGTGGATTAGTGCTCGCCATAGGAGCTCGAGCATCAACCAACTCAAGTACCATATCTACTTTCGATATTATTTCAACGAAATCTTTGCGGGCAGAGTGCATATGCCCGGGAAACCAATTAATCCCACCCATAACATTTTTTTAGTGCGGCAATCAAAGTTTGCTGGTTTTTAATGTTCGTTTAAATTTACGCACATTGCTAAGTTCAATAAACTCTGAAGCAGACACATTGACTTCTTTACTAGCTGTTATTTTATCATCGTATTCGAACTCGGAGTCAGGCAATATGCCGTAATCTGTCAATGTCGCCTCGAGATCATCTATAGTCTTATCTCTACTTACAATAAAGCCACTGGCGAAGCATCGCCAAAACTTCCACCCTGTCCTTTCGAGCGCCCTTTGCTTTTCGATTGATTGCGTCCAGCTCTCTGGTCCTTGATATTTGTCGCCGTCACACTCAATGGCTAGTCTTTTGTCAGACATTCCTTCAACTACAAAATCGACGATATGAATTCCTACCGCAACTTTTGGGCGGAACCGATACCCTGATGATTTCAACCAATCAAAAATATCCCTCTCAAGACGCGAATCACACAAATCTCGTCCGATACTGTGTAAGTTGTTACCGATCGATTCAAAGGGCCGCGAGAAATGATCAATCAAAGAATGCCTGAGATAATCTCCAGACAAGAGATCATTTTTTTCAACTGATCTCACTAGCACCATTTGGTCACGAGCACGAGATGCAGCCACGTTAAAGCGCTGGGAGAAAACCTCGCTTGAGAGAGGACTACCTAAATCATTAGGAGCGACAACCATCGAAAGGTAAATGATATCTCTTTCCCTTCCCTGAAACATCCGTGCGTCCCCACACACAATACAGTGCCTCTTCAATACCGATGTTTCCAACACCTCTAGTAAACGATCCCATATTTTGTTTGCCTGCTCTTGTCCGAGAAGAGACACCACCCCGATTGATCTATCGACAAACCTTCGGTCATTACAAATACGAGCAATATCTTGAACAATAAACTCTATTTCAGCGGAATTTATTGTTTTTTCTCTGCGACCGTTTTTTACTTTAACATCTACCAGCGGAGGTGCGATTACCTCGGATGCAAGGGGAAGACGCAATGGCTTGAGCTCATGCTTGTAAAATTGTTTTTTTGAGTACTCGATAATCGGTGCTACGCACCTGAAATGCTCTTTAAGCATAACCCCATTTTTTGCAAAAACCACTCTCGCTAAATCATATATCGAGCGGTCAGGTGATAATTGATTTCGGAACGCTGGGATTTGGTCCTCCAAGTGTTTATTCATCAATTCTTTGAGTCGATCCTCCTCCATTCCTATAGCTTGTGGAGCGACCTGTCGATCGTCTCCGACAATGAGCAACTTTGATCCACGCAAAAGGACCGGTAAAGCTGACAAATCCGACTGTGATGCTTCATCTATTATTACTAAATCAAAAGAGCCAATTTCTGCAGGCAAAGTTTCGGAAATTCGATGATGCGGCATTATCCAGCACGGCACCGCTTTTTGTGCTTCAAGCGCAGCAGTCCTAGCTTCTCTCCTAAAACGATGAACTCTTTTACCAGTTCCTTTACCAATTCGTTGTATTGCATTCAAATAATTTTGCAAAGAGGCTCGCGCCGCTGGCGTGATGTTGTTAGTCAAGCGCAACCAAGTTCGTTCAATCAAAAGTTTTTCATAGGCACTTACCAAGTCACCCTCCAATTCGACGCGTAACATCGATAATTTATGAACCTCTTTTTGCGGATCTATAGATTGAATATACGTTTCCAACCTTTTCAGCCGCCAATGTCGCAATATTCCCTCTGGAAGAAGATCGACTTTGGACTCACTAACTACTAACAATAGAACTCCTAATTCCCCCCCCCCAGAATCGCTTACCTTTTTAACTAATTTTTTCACTTCTTTTAGTTTCGTTAAGAACCCTGTGACTCTTTTGATTTCTTCTTGGATGAACTCCCATTCTCGTAAAATAATAGAAGCCTCAACATCTGGATTTCCCAACTTATCGCTAAGGAATTTTATTAGATAATCAGCGACTCTGCCTGAGGATGCTCCAGCTATCGCTTTGAGTTCGTCGACAGAATTACTTACAGTAGATAACCCATGCCGACTAAGGTGATACTCCAAGGCATAGCTCAACTCGTCTATAATAAGGGGATTCACTACTAACTCTGCAGCCCTAGCCCAATCAGGAAAGACCTCTGAAGACTTTAGGGCCAATTTCCTTTGCTCTTTCGTAAGCTCTCTGAGTGCTTTAAAAAAAGCAAATTGTCCCTCAGCCGATAATTGCCCTTTCGTATCTACCGACAAAACCGGATGTAAACCAATTTCAGGCGCCAATACATTCCATCGAGAAGTTAATTCCTGCCGACTCTGATAAAGAATGACGTATTTGTAAACGTGGGCCCAGTTATGTTGGCCTTGAACCGCCATTCCACCAATACGCGTAAGGGATAACCACCCTTTGATTTTGTTTTTTCCTCTCGCTGTAATCGAATATGGTCTTTTCCCCTCAGCAAGGTTCGTAACCGCCATCAAGAAAGTCGCATCAAGCAAGGCAGCCTCCGGCACCGTTACCGGTCTTTTTAAAAATACAGCACGCTCAACACTAAGTTTCTCGAGGTCTTTACCTAGCCCATCAAGTGTATCAAAAAATCTTTTAGGCTCCCCTCTTCTAATACGCATTACCACTGCATCGCTCCAAGGCATACGTGCTCCCAGCAAATGCCCCCATTTCGAACTAACTCGTCTGACCTCTTTTGCTAGATCCCTCGCAGATTGCAAAGTACCTTCGTTAGCATTTTCTGGCCAAGGCCATTCGGTTTTACGCGCTTTATCTGTCAGCCTCGTGAATCTTTGCAAATCTCCATGGACCTTAGTTAACGAGAGTGAATCTGGGAATCTGGAGCTATCCGGCAGAACATCGTCCAAAAATACTAGATTATCACCCAAATCATTCAGTAAGCTTTTCAGTCGAACAATATCGTCAATCGAGAATTGGGGTTCAAATTTTTTCTCAATACCTAATTTATCAGGAATCCACTCAAATGTTCCCCGAGCAAGTTGTATCTCGTTTGCGGCATCCTGCGGATAAATTGACTCTTCGTCTATTTGTACGGGAGATAAATTGAGCTCAGCCCATCGGCTAATCTTTTCGTCAACGACTGATATTCTCCCATGCAACGCATCAATTTGCTCTTCCAAAATCTTGATATCTGAACGAGCTCTATTTTGGTCTAATCTTTGAACACCGTAAGCAATATGTTCAACCGATTCCACAAATTGGTTAATACCGTCGTGCTCTGTCGCTAGCAAAGAAATTACCAGTGGGCGCAACTCTTTCGGGAGCATATCCCTCAAGACCGCCAAAGCTGGCTCTCTCATAGAAGAAATCAATACCCTTTCTCCATTTGCTAGGGAGTGGCAAATAATATTAGCTATGGTGTGCGTCTTACCAGTGCCGGGAGGTCCTTGGACCACTACACCATCAGATACTTCGAGCAAACTAGCTACACGAGCTTGTTCTGAGTTATATGGTTTTGGAAAATAAAGGTCGGGAGCAGACCCATTAAAGTCAGATTTTTGGTGAGTAAAGCTGACTCCCCTGTAAGAAGGAAACTTCTTATTTTGAGCATAATCAGGCGGCGAATTCAGTATAGCTTGAATGGCCGGCGGCAAGACATAATCATCGTGCAGGTTGGATAGAAAATCTCTAAATCTTTCCAAGTCCTGCACCGCAATATTTGAACTCCTCGGCCTTGCGAACAAAACCCAAGATCGCTGGAATTCTATTTCAGACTCTGGCGAATAGTTTGTCAATATGTCCTTTGCAATACCTAACGATTCAGTATAGCTGTCTATTTCAAATGGGTTAACTGCAGCAATACCACCAATTTCTCTCATCCCATGAATATTTTTTAGGGCAGCAGTAAGAGCGCGAATAGGCATGAAAACATCCAATTCAAACCGGGCCTCAATATTCCTTGGTCTTATTACAGCCGCACCACTTTTGTCGTCAAAGGACAAGTCCATAACTTGAGAGATAACCGGGTATTTTACAATTTGATCATTGCTGAGATAGGTGGCCATACCGATACCCCAAATCAACTCCATCCGATGTTCTGCTAGCGAGCCACCCAGTTGTTGGTAAAGGGTAAACAAACTCGTATATATTTTATCCGCACGTCTACGATTCTTTTCCCTGGCTGCCCACGAATTCCATGTGGTCTTAGAGTAATTTGAAAATTCTCGTTCCAGTTCTTGTTTTAGGGAATAGTTTTGCAAATAACACCAATCATCAGTTCCACCTCCCTCTCTAACCCCGGCGAAGGACAAAGGATCAGCTGAATCTTGTTCAAGCTTTGTTAAAACGCTAGAGGGCACTTTCTCCGCTAGCTTTGGCGATTCATCAGGAGAATCATATAGCTGCAGCCAAGGCACGAGTAATGGCGACGACGGCTGGGGAACTGATTCTTCCAGAGGAGGTTTCGCAATTCTCAACCATTCATCATCAATGTTTTCTCTATCACTGTTACCTCTCGATAACTGTATCCCGTTAAGGGTAAGTGCGTCATCTTCTGAAAGAAAAAAATTGCCATGATCTGAGACGTCGGTTATGGCACGATTACGGGAGCTCATTACCTCCTGAGCATAATTTATAAGAGATAATAATCGGTTAATTTCAGCGTTCACGGGCATATTCTCAACATACTTTCAAGAGGAAGCTACTATTAAGACTCATACAAAAATCACAAACATAAGGATAACGAAATCTTAAACCAATATCACTAATTACAAAGTTAAAATTTACCATCTATATAACAAAGTAGTATCCAAAAACTTAGACTGTAAAGAAAAATAATTTTCTATTCTCATGCATCTCGAAACCACCAATCATGCTAAACAGTAATATATCTATGATAACGTTAACATTTTTTGTTTTGCTTTATGGTCATGTTGCATGTTGTTGACTGGAAAAAACTATTTCGTCACGACCAAATTTCGCAAATCAAAGCTGACTATGTGGCAATGGAGGGTAAAAGAAGCACGCTTCATACGGTTATGTTGCCAAGAAAAAAACGCAAGTTTAGTGGCCATTTATCGTGTACAAAAATGGTCGATGAGATCTTCTCGCCATTTTTTTATAGGAATCCCACCGTCTTTGGCAGCCACAAAACTAGCTGGGGGAAAAATATTAACAGCAGCAAACCTGTTAATTGAAGTAACACAAAAGGAATGATTCCTCGATATATTTGACCCATTTCTATGGAAGACGGCACAGTGCCTTTCATGTAGAACAATGTAAACCCAAACGGGGGCGTTAGAAAAGAAGTTTGAAGATTTACAGACAGCATAATAACAAACCAAGTCAAAAACAAAATTGGCCCCCCATCGCCAAGGTGAGGTCCGAAGTCTATTCCTTGTAAAATCGGGGCAAAAACCGGTAGTACGATTAGAGTTATCTCTATCCAGTCAAAGAAAAAACCTAACGCAAAAGTTAAAATCAGCATGAAAACTAAAATTTCCCAACCAGTATCGATTCCCAAAGAAGCCAAAAGACCTACTATTAGTTCATCTCCTCCAAGCGATCTAAAAACGTATGAAAATAAGGTTGCTCCAAAAATTATGAAGAAGACCATCCCATTTGTAAGTCCAGCACGTTCAATGACTGACCAGAGCGTGGCCATACTCAATTTTCCGCTAGCCTTTGCCAAAATTAATGCACCAAGGCATCCCACGCCAGCAGCTTCAGTTGGAGTAGCCCATCCGCCAAAAATTGATCCTAGAACTAAAAAAATTAAAAAAACCGGAGGAATAAAACTTTTACATATTAACTTTATCAACTCTTTTTCATTTTTAGGCCCAGCTGATGATGGAAGCGCTGGGGCCTTACTAGGGTCCAAAAAGCTTGTTAAACAAATATAACTAAGATAGAGTCCTGCCAACATCACTCCCGGAATAACGGCAGCCGCAAACAAAGCTCCCACTGAAATCGATAGTAAATCACCCATTATTACCAACATGATTGATGGGGGAATCAATATACCTAAGGTCCCCGCTGAGGCGATAGTGCCAACCGCTAGGTGGGTATCGTATTTTCTTTCTAACATTGACGGAAGGGCAATCATAGTAAGCATTACTACCGAAGCCCCGACAATACCTGTGGTCGCAGCCATAATTGTTCCCATAATTGTTACTGACATTGCCAAGCCACCCGGAATACGCCTCAGTAAGACCTGCAAACAGTGCAGCAAATCATCAGCCACGCCACTCTTCTCGAGCATGGTTCCCATAAAAATAAACATGGGTACGGCAACTAATATCGGGTTTGAAGCTGCTGTTCCCCATATGCGAGGTAATAAGTTAAAAAACTGTATTGGTTCAAAAACCTCTAGTAAAATTCCAAGGCCCCCAAACAATATACCTATACCACCCAAAACAAAGGCTACCGGAAATCCACAAAATAACGACAGAGCGAGAACCAAGAAAAGTATCAAAGAGAGGTATTCTGTCAACCATGCAATCATTTAGGTATCCTTTTCGCTAAGCTTAAAAGTCCCAAAGGAGCTGGCTACTCTAAGTCTCTCCGGTCCAAAAAGAAAAACAAGTATCCGCGCAATAACAGCGATAACTGCTAAAAGCAACATTAAAAGCCCTAAAAAAATACAACCTTTTGGAATCCAGCGCCATGGAAGTCCATTAGAAGAAGGTGAGCCCTCATTATCTAAAAATGCAGTTATTGTGAAGTCCAGACTGAAATACATCGCGAGGAGACAATACGGAATAGCAAAAACAAAACAACCAATTAACTCGGTCCATGCCTTCGTTTTTGGTTTCAAACCAGCCACGAGAATATCAATTCTAACGTGAGCATTTTTAACATAAGCAACACCTAACCAAAAAGAAAAAAGGGCGGTGTGCAAATGCCATTCCAATTCTTGTAATCTAGTAGAGCCTAACCCTGGCATTTGAAAACCAATCTTACGGGACAAAACATCGAAAACGATCACCGCTATTGTTAGCAAGAACAAAAGACCGGCCCCCTTGGCCAGTCTTTCTAAGAGCCTATTGATGCTCTCACTAATAGAGATCAGCTTATCCATAAACGCGGATATGTAATTTGTATACCCTTGACATGGTCAAATGAAAACTCTTTCGCAGAAGTTGGCTTTCTAAACTGTTTAACGAAGATAACCATAATCAGCCCATAAGCTATAGTTTTCTCTGAACGCCGCGTAAGAATCATACACCTTCTTGAAATTTGGATTTTTAGCTGATTCTTCCTCTACTACTTTCTCCCAACCAGCTCGAAATTCCGCAATAATCTCCGGTGGCCATCTTTTTAGAATCACATTATCTTTTTCCTGCATTTCCTTCATTGCTGACCATTGATTCGATTCCGCTTCCGCTAACATTTTAACTATCATGTTGCCGCAAGTGTACTCTATAGCCGCCTGCTGTTGGTCTGCTAATTTATCCCACTTACCCGTGTTAATTATAAAATGTAGTATCGAAGTTGGTTGGTGCCACCCCGGAAAGTAGTAATACTTTGCAATTTGCGAAAACCCCATATTTTTATCTATGGATGGATTAGCAAATTCCGAGGCATCTATTGTACCCAATTGCAAAGCCTGAAATATTTCGCCCGGTGCAAGCAATTGAGTCGCAACTCCTAACTGATCCATAACTTTTGCGCCTAAACCAAAGAAGCGCATCTTTAAACCTCGAAGGTCGGCTGAAGTCTTAATCTCTTTTCGGAACCATCCTGAGGCCTCAGGCGGTTGTATACCGCAGGGAATAGATTTAAGGTTATGTTCTGCAAACATTTCATCCAATAAATCAAGCCCACCTCCGTTATACATCCAAGCCAAAAACTCCCCTGGCCTCGGACCAAACGGCACAGTTGTAAAAAAATTAAACGCCGAATCTGTTCCCGACCAGAAACCGGGCGTGCTCCACGCGACATCAACTGATCCCTTTGAAACCGCTGGAATAGACTCTAAAGGTGGCACCAATGCATTTGGCTCATAGGTTTTGATTTCCAACATACCCCCTGACACCCTTTTTACTTGATCAACAAAAACATGTAAGTTGGTACCAAGTAATTCCAGGCTAGTAGGAAATACACTAACCAATTTTAACGTTGTCTTCTGCACAGAGTTAGCCTTTACATCTGTCGCATCAATGGTCTCTTGCACAGGAGCATCACCGTCACCACATCCAAACAAAATTAAAATGCTAAATATGCCAAATACTAATTTTGGCTTACAAAAAGTTCTCACAATGTATTACCCCCCTAAATAGATTTTAAAAAGAATACAAGACTCTCCCTGTCTTTTTTTCATGTTTTTAAAAAATTCCCTTGATACATTTGCCTCTCCTCCGTGCCACAAGATCGCTTCCCCATAATTACGGGCACAAAAATCATGCA
>PAHB01000042.1 GCA_002704665.1 Pseudomonadota bacterium | reverse complement strand
TTCTTGTTCTTGCTCCATCCAATCCATAGTTGCTGCACCATCGTGCACTTCGCCTATTTTGTGCGACACACCGGTATAAAACAGTATCCTCTCGGTTGTGGTGGTCTTACCAGCATCAATGTGAGCACTGATACCTATGTTTCTATACCTATCGATTGGAGTTGATCTAGACATTTGTGTACTTTCGTCGATTTAGAAAAATTGTTTTAATCTCCACTTTGCTTTCTCACCTAAAAACGAAAATGGGAGAATGCCTTGTTGGATTCTGCCATCCTGTGCACCTCTTCTTTTTTCTTGACCGCTCCCCCTCTACCCTCAGCAGCCTCTTGTAGTTCACCAGAAAGCCTAACCGCCATTGACTTTTCACCCCGTTTCCTAGCGGAGTCCCTAAGCCATCGCATCGCTAATGCCATTCGTCTCATGGGTCGAACCTCGACTGGAACTTGATAGTTGGCCCCACCGACCCGGCGGGACTTAACTTCCACTACCGGCTTTGCGTTTTGAAGTGCCTGATTAAAAATTTCCAGTGCATCCTTCCCGCCTTTTTTTTCAATTTGCTCCAAAGCGCCGTACACTATCCTCTCAGCCACGGATTTTTTCCCCCCCGTCATCACCACATTCATAAATTTTGCGATATCTTGGTTGTGATATTTAGGGTCTGGCAGGATGTGTCGTTTCGGAACCTCTCTTCGTCTTGGCATTTTATGTCCTCATAACTCTCTTAACCGCCTGGAGACGATTTTTTTGCACCGTACTTGGATCTAGATTTTTTTCGATCCTTCACCCCTTGTGTATCCAGACTTCCCCTAACAACGTGATAGCGGACGCCGGGTAAATCTTTGACCCTCCCGCCACGTATAAGCACGACTGAGTGCTCCTGCAGGTTGTGGCCCTCACCTCCAATGTAGGAGATAACTTCGAAACCGTTAACCAAACGCACCTTCGCCACTTTTCTAAGGGCAGAGTTCGGCTTTTTGGGGGTGGTAGTGTACACCCTTGTACAAACTCCCCGTTTGGCAGGAGAACCAGCCAATGCTGGCACCTTACTTTTAACTATGGGGCGGATACGTCCCCGTCTTACTAATTGGTTAATTGTTGGCATTAATTTATCTCTCTATCTTTAGTTTCTGGTGAGCAAACGTCACCGTGATCTCTAACCGAGAATGAAACTTATGACCCCACAAAAAGAGGCGAAAGTCTATAGTTCACAGACGCAAGTGTCAAGCAACTTGCTGACCATCTACCTCCTCTCCAGGTTTTTCTGAAGACACGTTTGTTTCAGTCTCCGAAAAAACCACGTCCTCATCTTCGCTCATCGCGGTATTTGGGATTTGGTTTTTACGGTTACGGTGATGCGCGAGTCCGGTTCCTGCCGGTATAAGCCGACCCACAATAACGTTTTCCTTAAGACCTCTTAGATGATCTTTTTTGCCCATAATAGCAGCCTCAGTTAGGACCCTAGTTGTCTCTTGAAACGATGCGGCTGAAATAAAGGAGTCCGTTGAAAGCGAAGCCTTTGTAATTCCTAACAATATTGGTTGAAAAGTTGCTGGCTCTTTTCCATCTTGGACCAACTCATCATTTATTTCGAGAACTTCCGATCGTTCTACCTGCTCCCCGGGAATAAAACCCGAGTCACCAGACTCCTCGATTTCGACCCTGCGCAACATTTGGCGAACTATAACCTCAATATGTTTGTCGTTAATTTTAACCCCTTGCAAACGATAAACGTCCTGTACTTCGTCAATGATGTACTTGGCCAATTCTTTCTCACCTTTCACTCGAACTATTTCGTGGGGATCTTGTGGCCCGTCAACAATCATGTCTCCCTTACTAATTTGTTGCCCATCGTGAACCAAAATCTGCTTATCCTTCGGAATGAGAAAAGAGTGCTCCTGTTCCAATCCTTCGTCTGTTCTTTCGGTAATGATGAGCCGTTGCTTGCCTTTAGTGTCCTTTCCATAAGATGCCCGACCAGTTACCGCAGCAAGCACGCCAGCATCTTTAGGAGAACGTGCTTCAAAGAGTTCGGCCACCCTCGGCAAACCACCTGTTATATCTCTAGTCTTTGAAGATTCTTGAGGAATTCTAGCTAAAACCTCACCAACTCCTACTCTTTGTCCATCCTTGACAGTAATAACTGCATTAACCGGGAAAGTGTAGTTAACAGGCTTATCTGTTCCAGCAATTTTTAATTCGCCCTCTTCTCCAACTAATTTCACGCTGGGCCGCTGTCCTTTAGCCGACGACCCAGTACCGCTTTTAGGGTCAATAACCACTAGTGTCGCCAATCCTGTAACATCATCGATTTTGCGAGTGACAGTTACCCCATCTTCAACATTCTCAAATTTTGCCGTCCCACCATATTCTGTGATTATTGGCCTGGTATGTGGATCCCACTCGGCTAAAACCACGCCACCTTTTATAAGATCCCCATCTCGGAACTTCATCACTGCTCCATAAGGTATCTTGTGCCGCTCCCTTTCTCTACCAGCTTCGTCAATTATGGCAACCTCCCCTGAACGAGATATAGTGACCAAATCCTTATTTTCGTTTGTGACATATCTCATTTGTTCCGAGAATCTTATACTACCATTGGACTTAGCCGCCACCTGACTACTGACGGCGGTCCTAGAAGCTGCTCCACCAATATGAAAAGTCCTCATAGTCAATTGCGTTCCCGGTTCACCAATCGATTGTGCAGCGATCACACCAACTGACTCACCTGCATTAACAAGGGCCCCTCTTCCAAGATCTCTGCCGTAGCATTTGGCACACAGCCCAAATCTGGTTTCACAAGTGAGTGGCGTACGAACCTTAACCTCATCAATCCCAAGAGCTTCAATTTCGTCAACCTTATCCTCGACTAATAACTCCCCACGACTAATAAAAGCCTCTCCGGTGTCCGGATTAATGATATCCTCCGCAGCAGTTCTACCTAGAATTCTGTCCCTAAGTGGCTCAATCACCTCGCCCCCCTCAATGAGAGCTTTTTGAAGAAATCCGTCCGTTGTACCGCAATCATCCTCCACCACAACTAAGTCTTGGGTGACGTCTACCAATCTTCGAGTCAAGTAACCGGAGTTGGCTGTCTTTAGTGCCGTATCCGCCAAACCTTTCCGCGCTCCATGGGTGGAAATAAAGTACTGGAGAACATTTAAACCTTCTCTAAAATTTGCGGTGATAGGAGTTTCAATAATAGAACCATCGGGTTTCGCCATTAAACCCCTCATACCAGCGAGCTGGCGAATTTGCGCTGCGGAACCTCTAGCACCAGAATCAGCCATCATGTAAACCGAATTGAAACTTTCTTGCATTAAACTCTTACCTTTTTTGTCTTTCCTTGCAACCATGGATTCCGACGAGCCGTCCCAAGTTTCTACAACCTCCGTTCCTAAACCATCCATCATTGCTTTAGCTACGCTATCACCGGCCTTACCCCAAATATCAACTACTTTGTTATACCTCTCCCCCTGCGTGACGAGGCCAGAGGTGTATTGATCCTCGATATCTTTAACTTCTTTCTCTGCTGCTGAGATAATTTCAGATTTTTTTACAGGAATTTCCATATCAACAACCGCGAAAGACAAACCAGCTCGCGTTGCTGTAGTAAAACCTGTGTACATTAATTTGTCCGCGAATATTACAGTCTTTCTAAGACCGCATTTACGAAAAGACGCATTAATAAGATTAGAAATTTCTTTTTTCTTGAGAGGTTTATTTATAAATGAAAATGGCAACCCATCAGGCAAAATTTCAGATAGCAAAGCGCGCCCAACGGTGGTTTCAACAATTTCTGTTGTTTTTTCTTTTTGACTCTCTAAATTTGGATTAACTCTGTGAGATTCCATTCTAAGGAAACACTTTGCTTGCAAATCCACTTTATTTTCACTGGAATTTTCATATGCCCGCTTCACCTCTGATACGTCCGCAAAAAATTTGGGTCTCTCCTCGGTACTCTCGCCGCGAGCCCCCACTTTTTCTCTGCTCATGTAATAAAGACCCAAAACTATATCCTGCGACGGGACAATGATAGGCTCTCCATTGGAGGGAGAGAGTATGTTGTTAGAAGCAAGCATCAAAGTCCGCGCCTCCATCTGCGCTTCAAGTGACAAGGGCACGTGGACCGCCATTTGGTCGCCATCGAAATCAGCGTTAAATGCGGCACAAACCAAAGGATGTAATTGTATAGCCTTACCTTCGATTAAAACGGGCTCAAATCCCTGGATGCCCAACCGGTGCAATGTAGGAGCTCTGTTCAAAAGAACCGGGTGCTCACGGATAACATCTTCCAAAATATCCCAAACCTCAGGAACTTCCTGTTCGACCAACCTCTTAGCAGCCTTTATGGTGGTTGCCAACCCGAGAAGCTCTAGTTTGTTGAAAATAAAAGGCTTAAACAGCTCCAGAGCCATTTTTTTTGGTAAACCGCACTGTTGAAGCTTCAACTGAGGACCGACAACTATCACCGATCTGCCGGAGTAATCAACCCGTTTTCCAAGCAAGTTTTGTCTGAACCGTCCCGCTTTACCTTTGATCATGTCCGCCAAAGACTTGAGTGGCCTTTTGTTGGCCCCGGTCATCGCTTTCCCCCTTCTACCGTTATCAAGTAGAGAGTCCACAGATTCCTGCAACATCCTTTTCTCGTTCCTAACAATTATCTCAGGCGCCTTTAACTCCAGCAGCCTTTTCAGGCGGTTGTTTCGATTGATCACACGCCTATATAAATCGTTCAGATCTGATGTTGCGAATCTGCCGCCATCCAAAGGCACTAAGGGTCTCAGCTCAGGAGGCAACACAGGCAAAACCTCCATAATCATCCAATCTTGGCGTATACCTGATTTTTCAAAAGCCTCTAATACCTTCAATCGCTTGGCAACCTTCTTTTTTTTGGTCTCCGATTCGGTCTCAGCTAATTCTGACCGTAGTGTTTCAATTTCTTGGGAAAGATCAAGTTTTCTGAGGAGTTCTCTTATACCTTCTGCACCCATGAGAGCATCAAACTCGTCTCCATACTCTTCGCGCTTCTCTAAGTAACCTTCGTCTGAAAGAAGAGTTCGAGCTTCCAGCGGAGTAAGACCGGGATCAGTTATCACATAAGCTTCAAAATAAAGCACCCTCTCAATATCTCTTAACGTCATATCAAGAACCATTCCTAAGCGAGATGGGAGAGACTTTAGAAACCATATGTGAGCGACAGGAGATGCCAACTCTATGTGACCCATGCGCTCCCTTCTGACCTTCGATAAGGTTACCTCTACACCACATTTTTCGCAGATTACCCCCCTATGCTTAAGCCGCTTATATTTCCCACAAAGGCATTCATAATCTTTCACAGGACCAAATATTTTTGCACAAAACAATCCATCTCTTTCCGGCTTAAATGTCCGGTAGTTAATGGTTTCAGGTTTTTTGACTTCACCATAAGACCATGAACGAATCTTCTCAGGAGATGCTAATCCAATACGAATAGCATCAAACTCTTCCTCTTGCGTTGTTTGCTTGAATAAATCGAGCAATGCCTTCATTCTCGACTCCTTAAAAAAAACTTTTTAAAAAAAAGCAACTCCATATGTTTATGAGTTACCTGCGCTCTAAATCAATATCAATAGCTAACGATCTAATTTCTTTCACTAACACATTAAACGACTCTGGCATACCTGCATCAATTTTATGCTCGCCTTTGACAATATTCTCATATACCTTTGTTCTACCCGAAACATCGTCAGATTTTACTGTCAACATTTCTTGTAAGGTGTATGAGCCTCCGTAGGCCTCCAAAGCCCAAACCTCCATTTCGCCAAATCTTTGTCCTCCAAATTGCGCCTTACCTCCCAAGGGTTGCTGAGTAACGAGAGAATAAGGACCTGTGGATCGGGCATGCATTTTATCATCCACAAGGTGATGAAGTTTTAAAATATGCTTGTAACCAATTGTTACGGGCCGATCAAACTTTTCACCAGTTCTACCATCAAACAATGTTACTTGCCCGGTTTTGCTCAACCCTGCGAGCTCTAACATACTTCGGATATCATTTTCGTTTGCCCCATCAAAAACTGGCGTGGCAAAGGGGACTCCTTCTCGCAGATTTTCAGCAAGTTCCAATATGTCTTTGTCCTCAAACTCATTGAATCTCTCTGTTTTCCCACACGAGTTATAAATCGCAGTCAAGAAACCTTTAACCTCTGAAATACTTTTTTGTTGATCAATCATGCTACCAATTTTATCGCCGAGCCCTTTAGCGGCCCATCCCAAATGGGTCTCTAGTATTTGCCCAACATTCATCCGAGAGGGAACGCCCAATGGGTTTAGGACAATATCCACAGGAGTTCCGTCCTCCTGGTGAGGCATATCCTCCACTGGAACTATTTTGGATATAACCCCTTTGTTACCATGCCTGCCCGCCATTTTATCCCCTGGTTGTAACCGCCTCTTGACAGCAAGATAAACCTTGACCATTTTTTGAACACCAGGAGGCAATTCATCACCTGAGGTTAACTTCTTTCTCTTTTCCTCATATATCTGCGCAAATTTCAGCTTTGCATCCTCGAGACCTTCTTTGAGCTTCTCAAGCTCTAACGCAGCAGCATCAGATTCTAATCTGATATCTAATAAGTTGGCATTGTGGACCGAATCCAAATAACTTTCGTTGAGCGCTTCCCCTTTTTTCAAACCGTTAGGACCTCCCAGAGCTGTCTTGCTTTTTAGCAGCTTGCGCATTCTTTCAAAGGCATCATTTTCAACGATCCGTTGCTGGTCATCTAAATCCTTCTTGAAACTTTTAAGCTCTTCATCAACGATAGCTTGCGCCCTTTTGTCTCTCTCGATACCCTCCCTTGTAAAAACTTGCACATCTATTATCGTTCCCGACATACCGGAAGGAACACGTAAACTGGTATCTTTAACATCCGAGGCTTTTTCTCCAAAAATTGCCCTCAGCAATTTCTCCTCAGGAGTCAACTGTGTTTCGCCTTTCGGAGTAACTTTACCAACTAATACATCCCCAGCTTCAACCTCCGCACCGATATAAACAATGCCAGATTCGTCGAGTCGGCCGAGCTGAGCTTCCGACAAATTTGAGATGTCTCTGGATATATCTTCAGGCCCCAATTTTGTATCTCTCGATACAACTGTCAACTCTTCTATGTGGATCGACGTAAACCTATCCTCGGCAACCACCTTCTCCGAGATTAGTATCGAATCCTCAAAGTTATATCCGTTCCAAGGCATGAAGGCCACCAGAAGGTTCTGACCAAGAGCGAGCTCACCAAGATCTGTGGAAGCTCCGTCGGCTATGACATCACCCTTCAGAATTTTATCGCCAGGTTTAACAATCGGCCTCTGGTTGATATTGGTGTTTTGGTTGGAGCGAGTGTACTTAACTAGATTATAAATATCTACTCCCACTTCTCCCACCTCAGTTTCCTCGTCGTTCACTCTTACGACTACACGAGAAGCGTCAACATATTCGATAGATCCTCCTCTGTGAGCAAGCACCGCAGTTCCCGAATCAACTGCAACAGTCCTTTCAATACCGGTCCCAACCAAGGCTTTCTCCGCTCTCAAGCACGGCACAGCTTGACGTTGCATATTGGAGCCCATTAATGCTCTGTTAGCGTCATCATGCTCTAAAAATGGTATGAGACAAGCCGCTACCGAAACTATCTGAGACGGCGAGATGTCCATGTACTCAATTCGCTCAGCTGGCATCATACTGAATTCATTTCGATACCTACACGACACTATGTCGTCAAGCAATTTACCATTTTCATCAACTTTAACATTAGCCTGGGCAATCACGTACTGACTTTCATCCATGGCCGTAAGGGCCTGAGTCTCTTTTTGAACTACACCATCTTTCACCCTCCTATAAGGAGTCTCTAAAAAACCATGGCTGTTGGTATGCGCATAGAGCGCGAGTGAGTTTATCAAACCAATATTCGGCCCCTCCGGGGTTTCAATCGGACAAACCCGCCCGTAGTGTGTCGGGTGCACGTCTCTCACTTCAAAACCAGCCCTTTCTCGGGTTAAACCACCAGGACCAAGGGCGGAGACTCTGCGCTTATGTGTTATTTCGGATAATGGATTAGTTTGATCCATAAATTGGGATAACTGGGAGGAGCCAAAAAATTCTCTGACGGCAGCAGATACTGGCTTGGAGTTTATAAGATCGTGCGGCATCAAATTATCTGACTCAGCTTGTGAGAGCCTCTCCCTAACAGCACGTTCAACGCGAACCAGTCCGGCGCGAAACTGATTTTCTGCTAACTCCCCAACGGAGCGCACGCGCCTATTCCCCAAATTATCGATGTCATCAATATCCCCTCGCCCATTGCGAAGTTCAATTAAAACTGCAATGACAGCCATTATGTCTTGGTTGGACAAAACGCCTCCAGATTTCTTGTAGGAATTGTCAACAGAATCGTAAAACCGTCTCATCCATCCAGAGCTTTTTTCATCACGCTGCTCGTATACTCGGTGGTTAAACTTCATTCTGCCAACAGCGGAAAGCTCATATCTATCTTCAGAATAAAATAATGAATTAAATAAATTTTTTACTGAATCTTCTGTTGGAGGTTCTCCCGGTCTCATCATCCTGTAAATTGCTACTTGGGCTGATTGTTCATCTATTGAGTCATCTATTTTAAGAGAATTAGCAATGTATGCGCCTTGGTCTAAATCATTAACAAATAGTATTTTGATCTGGGATATGCCCAATTCTGAAAATTTATCGACCAACTCCTCGGTTAGAGTCGTGTTCGCCGCGGCTAAAAGTTCTCCGGTTGACTCATCAATAACATCTGTGGCCAAAACTTTGTCGATAAGGAAATCTTTTTTTACCTCAACATTTTTCAGTTGAGCATTTTTCATATCTCGGACGTGTTTTGCATTGATGCGTTTGCCGGTCTCAACTATCAATTTACCCGCTTTACCTTTCACATCAAAACGCGCAATTTCACCCTGTAATCTCTCGGGTTGCAAATTTAGGTATATTGAACTTTTTTTAAATTCGAACGTATCGAAATCGTAAAATATTTCCAAAATCTCCTGAACACCAAGTCCAATAGCTTTTAACAATACTGTTACAGGTATTTTTCGCCGGCGATCAATTCTAAAATACATCAAGTCTTTAGCGTCAAATTCAAAGTCAAGCCAAGAACCACGGTAGGGAATTATCCGTGCATTGAAAAGCAACTTGCCAGAAGAGTGCGTTTTTCCTCTATCATGGTCGAAAAACACTCCGGGAGATCTATGAAGTTGTGATACGATCACGCGCTCAGTGCCATTTATAACAAAGGAACCGGTATCGGTCATTAAAGGAATTTCCCCCATGTAAACTTCCTGCTCTTTTACTTCTTTTGGGGTAGGCTTGGATGCTTCTCTGTCCATCAGAACTAGACGCACCTTCGCACGAAGAGCCGCTGCATAAGTCAGGCCCCTCTGATGACACTCTTTAACGTCAAATAAAGGTGATCCAAGTTCATAACTAACGTACTCCAATCTGGCATTTCCAGAATGACTCACAATCGGGAATACAGATTGAAACGCTTGTTCTAGGCCGACAGCCTCGCGGGGTACATCTACCGAATTTGGCTGTAAAAATCTGTTGTAAGACTTAATTTGTGTTGATAACAAATATGGAACCGGAAGGGCTCTTAATTGTTGGCCAAAACTTTTGCGAATACGCTTTTTTTCAGTGAAGTTGTAAGGCATAAAATCTCCGCAATTATGCCCCCACGACAATACGCAGGAACACGGTTATTTCCGCGACTGGAAATATGAGCTTGGCGGTTGGCCACTACCAACCTCTAGCTGACGGCAAAAAATTCTACCCGACCAAACCTGATCCTTTGCAGCCGTGTCAAAGGACCGAAAAAAATTGATGTCTCAAAAAAATGTTAGAACCGATGTTACCATTTCTACTTGATTTCAGCGGAAGCTCCGGCTTCTTCAAGCTGTTTTTTTATATCTTCCGCTTCTTTTTTGTCGACCCCTTCTTTAACAGGTTTCGGGGCGCCGTCAACCAGGTCTTTAGCCTCTTTCAGTCCGAGCGAAGTTACTGCTCTTACAACTTTAATGACTGAGACTTTTTTATCTCCTGCAGCAGATAGCACAACATCGAACTCGGTTTTTTCTTCGGCAGCTCCTTCGGCAGCTGGGGCT
>PAHB01000041.1 GCA_002704665.1 Pseudomonadota bacterium | reverse complement strand
TGCAAATGACCAAATTCGATTCATTGTTTAAATTTGAGGTTGATATCGATGAGGCAAAATGGAGGGTTTATGTACCGCAACAGAGATCTTTGGATGCAAGGAACGCTAAAGTCGAATTATTAAGATCTGCAGGTTTTGTCGCATTTCCAAACACTTCTACAGGTAAAATGCGTTGGTCTATTGGTTTAGGCCGTTTTGCCCTAGAATCATCAGCAAGAGATTTTATAGCCTTGCTAAAAAGTTCGGGAATAGAACGTATTGTTCTTAATAAGGATCCAAAAGTTGGAAGACGAATTTTTGTTAAATTTTCTGCGATTGAGAATCCCTCTAAAGAGTCACTAAAAATTTTACAAGATACATTTCCCAGTGGCGAGCTACGAGAGTTCCAATGCGGTAATATCTAGATAAAATAAAAGAAGTTTCTATAGCTATCCTTATTTTTGGTATTTCTTAATAATGTTAATTAAATTTTTCGTAGAGGGATCCTGAGTATCATTATGGTTATTATCGATGAGTTGATCCCTAATACTATCCGATAATTTTTTTCCTAATTCTACGCCCCATTGGTCAAATGAGTTGATATTCCATATTACGCCTTCACAGAAAGTTTTGTGCTCGTACATCGCGATAAGAGACCCTAGTGTCCGCGGTTGAATGTTTTTTATGATTATTGTATTGCTTGGTCGGCTACCAGGGAAAAATTGATGTGCGACTAGTTTTTTTGTTTCGCCGTTATCCAAATTAAGTCTTTTCAAATTCTCTGAAACAGATTTAATATCCCTTCCCTCCATAAGTGCTTTCGACTGAGCCAAGCAATTAGCGATAAGAATGTTTTGATTGTGTTTAATTTTATTATTAGTTAATTCGTGTAGATTATTGCTTTTCGAATTCGCTGAAACGATAAAGTCGCATGGGGTAATTGTAGTGCTTTGATGTAAATGTTGGGCAAATGCGTGTTGAAAGTTTGTGCCGGTACCACCCCAAATGATGGGTCCGGTATCGTAGTCTACTAAACCACCATTCCTATTAACCATTTTTCCGTTACTTTCCATGGCAAGTTGTTGAAGATATTGAGGGAGAAGAGATAGTGAATCAGCATAGGGCAATATAGCTTGAGAAGCGTATCCTTGAAAATTGCGGTGCCATACGCTTAAAAAGCTGAGTAAAAGTGGAATATTTTTTTCAGGCGCTGCTGTAATAAAATGCTCATCCATATCCGCTCCTCCGCCTAAAAACTCTAAAAATTTCTCAAAGCCGATTTTGAGGGCTACGCTAACTCCCATGGCCGACCACACTGAATATCGCCCGCCAACCCAGTCCCAAATTTCAAAAATATTATTCTCTGGAATTCCAAATTTTAAGGCCGCTGCTTTGTTAGCAGTAACGGCATATAATTGAGAGGTTTGCAATTCATGGCGTATTCCTTTTTTTCTGTATCTATTAGTTAATAATTCTTTTATGAGCCATGCATTCTGTTTGGTTTCGCTGGTAGAAAATGTTTTTGACGCTATTATAAACAGCGTATTTTCGATATCTATGGAATCTAGAATGGAGGCAAAAGGCTCTTCATCAACATTTGAGATAAAGTGAACCTTTAGCTCATCTTTGCCTGTGTTATTCTTTAAGGCATTAATTACAAGCCTTGGCCCAAGGTCGGAACCCCCGATTCCAACATTTACAATGGTTTTAAATGGTTTCCCAAAACTACTTTTTATCTTTCCAGATCTTATTGTTTCCGAAAAAATTCTCATCTTTTCTAATTCCGTTTTAATTTGGATTTTCACGCTTTTTCCATCAATTAATATTTGCTTTTCGGAATTGCCACGAAGTGCGGTGTGTAAAGCAGGCCTTTTTTCTGTAATATTTATGCTCTTGCCAGTAAATAGGGCTTTGGTCTGGTCTGTTAGATGTAACGCTTCTGTGAGCTTAATAAAAAGCCGTAACGTCTCAGAAGTGAAAAGATTCTTAGAAAAATCTAGATGAATTCCGCAGGCATCCGCGGTAAATTTGTTGATTCTAGATATATCGTCTAGAAATAAATCCTTTATGCTCTGAGTTTTTAAAAAAATTTGATGCTCTTTTAGATCGTTCCAGATTTTTTCTCTCTTGGGACTAGACATTGTTTTCTCCAGTTATCGGATCGTTGATATTTTAAGTTGTCTATTCTAGGATAAAGTTTTGTAAGAACAAAAAAATATGACTACTATTGTCAGTGCGTTTATAAAATCAATAAAAAGTTTTTGTCATCCCAAGATTGCACTTATCTCATTTATTCCAATGTCTTGCGCTGTAATTATATGGTTTGCAATAGGTTTTACATTATGGGATTTTTTTTATGGGGTTATAGGTTATTTTTTTACCGATATTTTAGGCCTAACGGATAATGAAAGTGCGGCGTGGGTGCCACTTGGGTTTACGGCATTTGCCGTAATATTAATTTTTGCCTTGTTTCCTCTAGTTTTGTTAACTGCATCTATTTTAGCCTCATTCTTTTTGATGCCCATTGTTTTAAAACATCTAGTCCAAACGGATTACCAAAAAATCGAAAAAACTAGTGTTAACAAACTTTTTGGTAGCGTTCGTAATAATGTATATGCCACTGTTATATTTTTGGCGTTATGGGTTTCTTTAATACCTTTATGGATTTTAGCCAGTCCATTAGTTCCTTTTTTAGTCTGGTTTTTCGCTGGGTGGTTCCACCAAAAAATATACTGTTATGATGCTCTGTATGACTATGCCACCGTCGGGGAAATCGAAAAAATAAGTAAGGAAAATAAAAAATCGCTTTTTTTGTTGGGACTCGGCTGTAGCGGTTTGTATATCGTACCGGTTCTGAATTTATTTTTACCAACTTTAATGGCTTTAGTATTTTCACACTACTGCCTCAGTGAGCTTGTTAGAAACCGCGTTGAAAATAATTGATCTTATACTTTTTTAACTAACTATCACCGATTATTTATAGAATCAATTAGCCGTCGATTACGTTTTGTCGGTCGCCCTTTGGTAATGTGATGTTGCGAGGTTCGTTGTTTTATTTGGAGAGACATTTGTTGTCGATTTTCAATACTTGACTGGGATTCTTTATAGAGAGTTGCCGCTATGTTTGCAGAACCTCGCCGATCAGAAAGGCTAACAATGATTATCAGCCACGATAATTTACCTTTTTTAATTTTTAACTGATCTTGCAAATGGACTATTCTAGAAGGTTTAGTCTTTAATCCGTTTAAAAGAACTTTTCCCGTGCTGACTGCTTTAGACGATAGGGAGCGGGTTTTATAAAACCTTGCAGCCCAAAGCCATTTATCTAATCTAATTGATTTAACGACTATGTCCAAGGTATCCTTTTTTGAGTTCCCTTCCAAGTTTATGGTCTTTCGTTATTTTTTTTACGGTAAAGATAGTAACGTTCTTTTTCATCGCCAAATCGGCCGCCTTCCCAGATTCTTTCCCATTTATCAATGAGGTAACGTTCAGCGTTCCATTCTCCCTCAGCCAATAGAAAGTTACACCGCTCTGATTTGAATCTATTTTCTATCGGTATGGTTATCAAGTTTCCAAAATAATCAAGCATAGCGCGCTGAGGTTCTCTGATGCGAACCCTAGAGACACATTCTACATTAGAAGGGATGTGTTGAACTAAATCTTCGACCATATACCTATATGTTTTTATGCTGTTTATCCACGGAAATAATAGAACGACAACCAGGAACCAGCCAATGGTAATACTTGAGGTCCAAACGATAGCCGACCTCTCGGAAAATTTCTTTAAATTAAAAAGAAGCGCTATCCAAACTATTGTTCCAAGGGCACCAGCGATAATTTGTTGGGCAGTAGGGTTTGATTTGTAAAATGGCTGATACTTGAGGAAAACATCCCCAAGCCAACGAGGGTGTTGGAGTTCGATTGCGGAGTAGCATGTCCAGCATAGGGTCACAATGAAAATTGAAACCATTAAGCCGAACCAATAAAAAGCGTTGGTGGCGCCGCGGGGTATATTTTTAAAGCTTATTGAAGCCAAAAGCGATAATGGGATAAGTAACGGTAATGCAAGTATTTCACGTCCTTTGCCAGAGACAGTAAGAAAAAATAGGATCGATATAAAAGTAACTATCGGGAGTTGTATTTCTCTTCGTTGAAAACCTTGTCCACGCGCTATCCACAATGCCCAGATGGCAAAAGGCCAAGCAGGCCAAGAGAACCAAGGCAATATTCCAATATAGTAAAAAAACCTATCCTTGGATGAAAGGATAAATATGTCCCGCATTCTCTCAAGATTATAAATGTTTAACCATTCAAAAAATAAAACACGATCAGTGGTATAAAGAAAAAATGGCCAAATTGAAATCAGGGGTAACGCAATTAAAAAAGCTATTGCAATAGATATCAAGAAATGCTTTGTTCGATATAAGGGAGATATAAGCATCATCCCCAAGATAAACAAAATAATCATCCAAGGGTCTACAAGTCCAGTTGAAATAGAAGAAATAGCAACTCCAAAACCAATCCCTATTCCACCGACGATGGGTCTCCTTGGAGCCACCGCCATGCCGTAGATAGAAATAGCTACCCCGGCCAAGAATATTATGTTTGGGGTAAGCTGGTGACCGCGGACTAGCAAACCAACCGAGCCGGCCAGAATTAATGGCGCGAGCCACGTGCTTTTTCCTCCCCAAAGCTCTTTTGCAGAAAAAGCTGTAAATAGAAATACTACAATCATCCAAAGCCCGGCAGATAGCCTGGCTCCATCGTGTAAAGGAAAAAAAGATTTCGTTAAGATGGCAGTTAGTGCAGATGACAGATAGACTAAAATTGAATGTTTGAGATATGGTTCATTAGCCAGTAAGGGAACAATCCATTCGCTTTGCTTCAATATCCCTAAGGTGACTCCAAAAGTATGAGCCTCATCTGGCTTCCAAGGATCATGGCCTGTTTGACCTACGAAGGTCCAAAACAAAATGATAAAAATACAAATTTTTCCTGGATTTTCGCAAATCCAATCAGTCAACCTTTGGTGTCTAATTATTGCTTTAAGCCAAACCATCTAGAAAGAAACTCTCAATTAGGAGCATTTCGGTGCAGTTTTTATGCAGTATTATTTCGATGCTTTCAGGACTAGGCCTACATTGATCGTTAGAGAAATAGATTTGCCGACACCAAAAAAATAATTCGATGTCGAGAGTTCGTGGAGCCTATTGATTGCTACTTTTTTGTCCCAAATTAGCATATTTTTTATTAAATCTTTCCACCCGGCCAGCAGTATCCACTATCTTTTGTTTCCCAGTATAAAATGGATGGCATACTGAACAGACCTCTACGGTAATATCCTGGTTCATAGTTGATTTTGTTTTAAATTTGTTTCCGCAACTGCACGATACTGTAACTTCATGGTAGGCTGGATGTATGTTAATTTTCATAAAACGATCTCATATTTTTAAAAACTTGGGTTAACTCCTGTGCAAAAAGAGCAGCAATTATCTATCGATCGATGATTTTTTTCAAGTATGTTGATGTTTTTCGTTATCTGGACTAGCCTAACCGCGTCTCATTGAATCAAAGAATTCGCCGTTATTTTTGGTTCCTCTCATTTTATCGAGCAAAAACTCAGTAGCTTCCAATTCATCCATCGGATAAAGCAATTTACGTAAAACCCATATTTTCTGAAGTATTTCAGATTCGATGAGTAATTCTTCTCGTCTAGTGCCAGATCGATTTACATTTATCGATGGGTAAATCCTTTTCTCAGCCATTCTACGATCCAGGTGAATTTCCATATTTCCAGTACCCTTGAATTCCTCATAGATGACGTCATCCATTCTTGATCCGGTGTCAATAAGCGCTGTTGCTAGGATTGTTAGTGATCCTCCCTCCTCGATGTTTCTTGCCGCACCAAAAAATCTTTTCGGTCTTTGGAGTGCATTGGCATCTACCCCTCCGGTGAGAACTTTTCCTGAGGCCGGCACAACCGTATTATAAGCTCTAGCAAGCCGCGTAATTGAGTCTAAAAGGATCACTACATCTTTTCGGTGCTCCACTAGGCGTTTGGCTTTTTCGATTACCATCTCAGCTACTTGTACGTGTCTGGTCGCCGGCTCATCGAAGGTTGATGATACGACTTCACCACGAACAGAACGTTGCATTTCTGTTACTTCCTCTGGTCGTTCATCGATAAGCAATACTATGAGGTACGTCTCTGGAAAATTTGATGCAATAGCGTTTGCCATGTGTTGAAGCATTACAGTTTTTCCGCTTTTGGGGCTAGCAACCAACAGCCCCCTCTGCCCTTTTCCAACTGGTGCTATTATGTCAATGATTCGCCCGGTGAGATTTTCATCAGATTTGATATCTCTTTCCATTTTGAGATGCTCAGTTGGAAAAAGTGGAGTGAGATTTTCAAAAAGTATTTTGTATTTTTTTGTGCCCTCCGGTGTTTCATTGTTTACTTGATCAACTTTGACAAGGGCAAAATATCTTTCTCCCTCTTTGGGCGTCCTTATCTCTCCTCCTACCGAATCGCCAGTATGTAAGTTGAAACGCCTGATTTGGGATGGGCTAACATAAATATCATCTGGTCCAGCCAAATAAGAAGTATCAGGCGACCTTAAAAAACCAAATCCATCGGGAAGGACTTCAAGTGTTCCTTCACCACGTATCGTCTCACCCTTGCTAGCTTGGTTTTTTAACAGCGCGAAGATAAGGTCCTGTTTCCGCAAACGATTGGCATTTTCCAGTTCTTTCGAGGTTGCCATTTCGACAAGCTCGGCAACATGGAGGTTTTTCAGATCGGATAGATGCACTTGATTTTCCCGCCGAAGTAATAACTCATAGTTCTATTTGTAAACAGAATTTTTCGAATCTAGCTTTTTTTGAAAGAGTTAGTTTAAAAAGGGTCAGTATTTTTTTGAATTGAAGAATTAAAGACTATTCTAATTTTAACGTTAAATGTTGCTATCTATAAATGCTGTAAGCTGTGATTTGGATAAAGCACCAACCTTGGTGGCTTCAATGTTCCCTTCCTTGAAAATCATCAAAGTAGGAATTCCTCTTATTCCGTATTTTGGCGGAGTTCCTTGATTTTCGTCTATATTTAGTTTTGCAACCTTCAATTTTTCCCCGTACTCCCGCGCAACTTCCTCTAAAATCGGAGCGATCATTTTACAGGGGCCGCACCATTCCGCCCAATAGTCGATCAGAACTGGAGTCTGCGACCCAATTACTTCTTGTTCGAAGGTTTCATCAGTGACGTGGTGGATGTGATCTACCATTTACTCGCTTTTAACTTGCAAATACAATTTAGAATTTTGTGGCTTAGGTAAGCTAAACAAAAGGTTTACATTTTCAGAATGAATGTATTATACGCCAAATAATAGACCAAAGCATACCAAAAACATAAAATACTAGTATTTTACTCAAATCTTTACGGTTCAAATCAAACATTTTGTATATTAATCATGTGGATAAGATTTAAAATGTCCAATTACGTTTTGTTGTGTTTTTGATACAATTTGTGTTTAATTCAGACCAAGGCGGAATTCTTCGAGTGGTTATTGGTCGACCGAATATGGTTGATAATTAATAGGGGTTCAAACGCGATGACATATGTGGTTACTGAAAATTGTATTAAGTGTGTATATACCGATTGCGTTGATGTATGCCCAGTAGATTGTTTTAGGGAAGGGCCCAATATGTTGGTTATAGACCCGGAAGAATGCATAGATTGTACTTTATGTGTTCCAGAGTGCCCGGCAGATGCAATTTTTCTTGACGAGGAGGTTCCTCCAGGCCAAGAACAGTTCATCGAAATAAATGCGAGGTTGTCAAAAAATTGGGAGCCGATTACCCTCAAGAAAGATGCTCCGAAAGATGCTGATCAGTGGAAGAACGTTACCAACAAGCAACAATACCTTAAGGAATAATTTTCTTGATATGGATGTCTTAAATGAACTCGGGCAATTTATCAAATAAAATTGCCGCTCCGTCCCAGTTATTCTCTGCAGTTGCGAAAGCCCTCGTGCAAAAAGAACTTGGTGGTGGCTCGGATCTTTCTTCAGTAGTTGTATTATTACCAAACTTTTTTGCTTGCGGTCACTTTACGCAGATTTTGGCCGATTCTTGTCCAAGAACTTTTATGTTTCCCGTGGTTACAACTCTGGAGAGGCTTATCCTTAATAGCTCGATTGAAGTTACGGAAAAGTCAGATTCGTTTTTCATAGCCGAAATCTATAATGTGTTAAAAGAGGAAAATTTTACTCGGGGAGATAATTTGTGGATTTTAGCCACCGATATCTTTCACCTTTTTAAGGAAATAACCCTAAATTCGGATTATTTAAACGAAAAGGATTTCGATTTTCAGCAATATTTAGCCCGCGCAGCCGCCAAGATAAATTTACGTCCGCTTCAATACGAAGCAACTCTCATCTCTAAAATGTGGGAGGCATTTTGGCACGAAAACCTTGATCCGTTAGAGCGAGTGGTTGATGCAGCGGGTGCGAAAATGCTTCGTCTAAGGAGCCTAGCAAAAAAACTTTCTGGACCCATTTACGCCGTCGGTTTACCTGAACTTGATCAAGGTGAACAAACCTTTTTTCAATCATACTCACGAAATTTTCCGGTTTATTTTTATGAAATGGGTGGTGGGGTAGACGGAGCTACCGAAAATGAAAATTTTTTTCATCAAGCCATAATTTCGGTTTTTGATAAAACGTCACAAACAACATTAAGTCTGAAATCTAGTGAATATAGCTCGAAAAAAAACAACTTCTTAAATTTTGCAAACGTAAAAATAGCTGGTTTGAAGGGTTTGGAAGAGGAAGCCTCGGTCGTGGTGCGCCAAATAGAGAGATGGATAAATACGGACCTAAAAAAAATAGCATTGGTTGGGCTTGATAATGTAAGTGCACGTAGAATTAGAGCGTTGTTGGAAAGACGACATATTTTTTTGCAAGATGAGTTGGGTTGGTTATTCTCAACAACATCGGCGAGTACAATAATTCTGCGTTGGCTTGATATTTGTTCAAATAGTTTCAGTAAGGCAAGTTTGCTTGATGTAACGAAATCGCCATTTTTCAATTTTCCAGATATAAGTAAGACTGTTTTACATGCTGAAATTTGTGATATCCCGATAGATTATTCAGCTAAAACATGCATTGCAGATTACGTAAAAGAGGCAAAGAAAAATCAACTTTCCGCAAATACTTTACTCGTACTATCTAAAATTGAGAGTTTGGTAATGTATTTCAATAACGGTAATAAGCGAACTTTAACTGAATGGTTACGTCGCCTTGAGCATTGTTTGGACGCTTTAGGGATTTCGGACCGTCTAAATACAGATATAGCAGGTCGCCAACTTGTTGATCTTTTAAATATCCACAAATTACAGCTATTAGACAGTGCTGAGAATTTTTCTCTCAGTGAATGGAGGCAGTGGCTAAAAAACCAGTTCGAAACTAATCAATTTTATGATTATGAAGTTACTAGTCCCGTAGTGTTAACAACATTGAATAATACAAGGCTACGATATTTCGATGCGGTTGTAGTGGTAGGGTGCGATACATCTCATTTACCGGGACAATATGATGATCTCTCTATCTTGAGTAATTCTTTACGTAATGAACTAGGGTTACCAGGTGACCTAAAAAAGGTGAATCGAGTCGGAGAGAATTTATTATGGTTATTTAGCCTGAATGTGCCGATTTTTTTTACATGGCAGAGAGAAAAAGATGGAAATCCTAATGGGTTAGGAGCAATGCTTGAGATAATTAACCTACAAAAGATTATTATTGATGGGGAAAAAATGATTTCGGATGCCTCTGAAAGAAGTGTTGATAGTGTTACTTTTTTAAACAGTACACAGCAGCTGGATTGTAACCCTGTCGTTGATAGTAGGGGAGAGGTGGTTTTACCGAAGGCAGTGATTCCAAAAAAAATCTCAAATTCAAGTTATCAAAGCTTATTAGATTGCCCGTTTCAGTATTTTGCGAGGTATGTTCTTGGCCTAGGTGAGTCGCCAAAAAGAGAACGACATCTGGATAAAAGTAAATATGGTGAATTAATTCACAGGGTGCTTTACGAATTCCATAACCAAGTTCCGGTTATACAAAATGTTGACCCGCGAGATGCAAAAAAAATATTATGGAATATTTTTTTAAAACATTTCGATGATGTAACTGGGTCCTATTTGGTTCTCATGTCGTGGAGAGTGGAATCTGAGGAATTGCTAGATAGATATTTAGATTGGCAAATTGAAAGAGAAAATAAAGGATGGTTCTACCACGAGGGAGAGGTTGTATATGAAAAAACTATTAAAGTAAAAAAAGATATTGATCTTTTGGTAAGAGGTCGTATTGATCGAATCGATAAAAACAAGCTCGGACAAAAAGTGGTGATTGACTATAAAACCTCACCTTTTCCAAAGCTAAAAAGCTATGTAAACGAACCAGACAAAAACATCCAGTTGTTATTTTATTGTTTTCTTTCGTCTGAAATTTTGACTCAAGCTTCGTATGTAGGTTTAAATAAAAAAAATGTTGAAGACTTTGGTCTAGAGAGCGAAGTAAACGAATTGGCCAAGAAGAATATTGAGCGACTCCTCCAAACTTTTGGAGATTTACATGATGGGATTCCTTTGCCTGCAAATGGTAGTGACGCGATATGCAAATTTTGTGAAATGCGAGGAGTTTGCAGAAAAAAAACATACTGAATTTGAGTGATCGAAGACTTGTTAGATTCTGAACAAAAACACATTGCACTAAACCCAATCAACTCTGTTGTTGTTGAGTCATGTGCAGGTTCTGGTAAAACTTGGTTGCTTATATCTAGAATAATTCGAACCCTACTGGCCGATGTTCCACCTTCTCGAATTCTAGCGGTTACCTTTACAAAAAAAGCTGCGCAAGAAATGGAAAACAGGTTATACCAATGGCTCAGCTTTCTAGCGATTAGTCCATCTTTAGATGTAAGAAGTTTTTTATTAGAAAGAGGGGTCCAGGAAGAACATATGGATCAAGCAGTTGTTAAAGCTAGGACACTTTTCCATGAGGTATTATCCAGTCGGCCAAGCATAACAATTTGTACCTTTCATAGTTGGTTTTTGAATATTTTAAAGCACGGTCCCCTGCAAAGCTACGCAAATGCTAATAATAACTTATTAGAAGGCAATATTTTAGTTACCAGCGATGTGTGGCGAATATTTGAAGAGGAACTTGTACAATCATCAAAATTTGAAGAAAAAAAAGCATTCGAATGGCTAGTAAAATGTTATGGATTGAGTAATGCTAAAAAACTTATAGAAAATTTTTTATCAAAAAGAATTGAATGGTGGACGTATAGCGGTGATAAAAAAGATCCAATAAGTTCAGCGTTAGAGGGACTTAATGTCGCTGACAATATTAGGGATATTAATGATGAAAGTATTAGAAAAAATTTGCATGAAACAAGATTTATTGAGAAATTACAAAAATATATACTTCTTCTGTCCAAGTTTGATACCAAAACAGCCAGAAAAAATATTCAAATAGTAGAGGAAATTCTAGAGAAGAAAATCAATATTCAAGCCATTCAGATTTTGTTTTTTTTATTTTATACTAAAGCATCACCTCATGAACTAAAAAAAATTGACAGTGCCCGACAACGTAAAAGACTGGGCAATCACAAGATGCATATTCTGATAAAACTACATCAATCTATTGCCTTTATATTGTCAAAAGAAAAGGAAAAAATTGATCAACATAGAGCTTATATTTTTATGAGTGCAGGTTTAGTTAGTGCCAATTTTTACCTTCAACTATTTCAGGAATATAAAAAAGAAAATAACTTGATGGATTATGCCGATATCGAGTGGCGTACTTTTCAATTAATCAGCGAAAGTGAGCAATCTGATTATGTGCAATATAAACTAGATAATCGGTATAGCCACGTTCTTATTGATGAACTGCAAGATACAAACCCAATACAATGGAATATAGTACAAACGTGGCTGTCGTCATCAACTACAGGAGGGAATCCAATTATTTTTTTTGGTGTGGGTGACCAAAAACAATCTGTCTATCGATTCAGGGGTGCAGACTCAAGAATTTTCAATATGTGTAAAATGTATTTTTCTGAAAAATACAAGGCACGCGTACTTACAAACGATGTGACCCGCCGAAATGCGATCGATATTGTAAAACTTATTAATGAAGTTTTTCAGAAATCTTCAATGCAATTTAATTTGCACTCATCGCTCAGGAGTGATTCACAAGGAAGAGTGGAAGTTCTTCCATTGGCAGAAAAACAAAAAGACCAAAAGAAAAAAAAGGAAAAGTGGCGAAATCCACTTTTGATAAAAGAATTTGATGATGACGATGTTTCCCGCTCAGCTGAAGCAGAGTGTCTTGCAACAAAAATACAGCAAATAGTCGGAAATTGGAATCTACCTGATAGCAAGCCAGTTAGAAAAGTTCGATACAGAGATATACTTATATTAGTTAGGAATCGAATACATTTAGAAGAGTACGAAAAGAGCCTTATTAGATCCCAAATACCTTTTATTGGTGCTTGGCGAGGAGGGTTACTTCGATCATTAGAAATTCTGGATTTGGTCTCCTTACTTAATTTTTTAGCAGATCAGACTCGAAATTTAGACTTAGCGATAATTCTAAAATCTCCAATATTTTCCTTAAAAGATGAAGAATTAATCAGAATCAAAAGTTTATCGAAAGATGTGGATCTATGGTGGCAAAGCCTAGAGCGGGACGTAAAAACGGGGCATGCCACTCGGTCAATGTGTAGAGCGTATCAACTAATATCGCAATGGCTTAGTCTCGTAGATACCATGCCCATCCATGACTTGCTCGATCGTATTTTCCATGAGGGAAATCTCATGGAAAGGTATAGTGCGGCAACGCCTATACAATTTAGAAATATCGTAGGGGCTAACCTAGAGAAATTTTTAGAATTTAGCCTATTGCTGGATTCGGGTCGGTACCCAAGCCTTCAAAAATTTCTAGAAAGTCTATTCCAATTGATCCAATTAGAAAAAGAAAATCCTCAAGAGGCACTGGAACTTGGGGATCAATCGAGCCGTGATGCTCTAAGAATTCTAACTGTACATGGGGCGAAGGGGCTTGAGGCTCCCATTGTTTGGTTGTTGGATGCGAATGCTAATGAACAAGCGAGTAATAGTAAAGCTTATTTGCCACTTATAAAATGGCCTCCAGCAGCCGCCAGACCCTCCCATTTCTTACTATCTAGTAAACAAGAGGATTTCATAAAAAGTCACGAGAATATCCAAAGAGAAGAAAATGAGCAAAATCTGATTGAGAGTGAGAGATTATTGTACGTTGCTCTTACTCGAGCCAGAGATGTTTTAATCGTTAGTGGATCGGGCGAACTACGCATCAATTCTTGGTATCACCGAATTTCAGAGGCAGTATCGCATCTCAACTTAACTTATAGTGACGATAAAATAAATGCAAAAAGAACACCAACTTTCCATGGAGACAACAAGAATGAACGCAATAAAAGACTTGAAGCTTTGCCGCAAAATATGCAAATTGGAAAGCGAGAAAAAAATAAAAACTTGGCAGATGCTGACTTTGGCACCAATCTACATTTGATACTCGAACACCTTCTCCCACCAAACGTGGGAGGAGATTTTTTTGAAATAAAAAGAAGACTTGCATCTGTTTCAGATGTCAATTTTAAAAAATTGTGGAACGCGGCTCAAGTGATCATAGAGTCTCCTGATATGAAAAGGTATGTTGATCCGAATAATTATATAAGGGCGTGGAATGAGTTATCGGTAAACAAGAAAGGGAGCGTTAAACGGATTGATAGAGTAGTGGAATTTTTTGACGAGGTTCACGTCATTGATTTTAAATCTGGGGTGAAAATATTCGATGATGACATGGTGGTAAAAGAGGAATACCAGAGGCAGATCAATCAATACGTTGAGCTTGTTTCGAAAATATTTAGAGAAAAAAAAATTGTTGGTGTAATTATTGATATTAACGGTAACATTATATTTAGAATGAAAAATTAATGGAGAGCAAACATGTATTTCGCAATTTCTGCAACAATTGGCCCAACAGATCCGACTCGAGCTGAAATGCCTTTTATTTTTGCTGCATCGGCCTTGCAGGCTGGTGACAGGGTAATGATAATGTTATTTCATGATGCCGTTCATATGGCTACCAAGGGCACGTCGAACAAGATAATTCCTTTTGGACCGCCAAAAAGATTTGACGAGGTCCTAAACCACACAGACTCTGAAATACTTGTTTGTGGGCCGTGCGTGGTCGTAAGGCATATTGCTTCTGTCTCTTTGGATGAGCGTATAAAAATCGGAGGTATGAACGACTTCCATGCGGCTGCGTCACAGGATAATGCCCGAGTCGTTAATTTTTAGACTAATCAGTGAAGGCTAGGTTTTTTAAGAAAATCGTTTCGATCTGCTGATTTTACCGATAGATTTAATGTTTTATCGTTTCTAAGAATTTTGAGAGGAATATTTGAGCCTGCTGTCCCTATTGCCCAAACCTTTTTTAGGAAGTCGGCTAAAGAGTTTACAGACTCTCCTTCGACTTCGAGGACGACATCCTTTGGCTGAATAAGGGCTGTTTCGGCTGGTCCATTTTTTGCTAAACCCACGACTACCGTTTGCCCGTTATTGTCGGTAGCATAAATTCCAAGCCAAGGACGGGCATGCTCTCGCGTAGGTAACCCATTCTTTAGATTTTCTAGTAGAGGGTAAACAAGGTCGATGGGCACTGCCATATTCGTCTGCATTGCACCCTCCGCGGTAATCTCCTCAGTTAATAACGACCCAATAGCCACTAGTTCCCCGCGACCATTTACAATGCCAGCTCCACCCCATTGCGGGTGCACGGGGGATGTAAAAATAGCCTCGTCTAAGAAATATTCCCAATATCCCGCAAAGCAGTGTTTTGAAACCACGTTGGCCCGTAAGGTCCGTTTTCTGCCGCCATGTCCTACAACGAGTAGATCTTCGCCAATTGACAAGTTTTTTGCCGAACCAACCGGTATTGGTTCTATATTTCTTAATGTGCCTAGCGCTTGCACAAAGCCGAAACCCGTTTCTTGATCATAGGCAACCACTGTCCCCGGTACACTTTCGCCTTGATTAGTGGATAGCCAAATTGTTTCAGCCTCTGTTATTAAATAGCCGATGGTTAAAATCAATCCAGTAGAATTGATTAAAACACCGTTTCCTTGTCTGCTCGTGCCAAGGGTGTCAGCCGTGAAACCGTCCTCAGGAATCTCAGCCCTCAGCGACACAACTGAATTTAAGCAGACGTCAAGTTTAAAATCCATACTAGCAGGGTCCGGTTGCAAGCTTCCCGGGAATTGCCAATCCTCTTGATTCATTATTTTAAGACCTCAGTAACAGAACACATGACTCTGAATTACAATGGATTTTAGACTGAAACCGCATCGAGCTCGCTTCCCTGATTAGAAGCATATTCCTTTTTAAGTTGCTTAGTACTGTATCCGTTAAACAAATGACCCAGTAATCCACAGTTTAAATCGCTAGTTCCCATAAACCAATCAGCGATTGGGTAGGTAAGGTTCATATTTTTTTCCATCATTATTTGTTGACTGTGATGAGATGCATGATGTCTTCTGATGGTGTTGATCAAAGGACAGTTTCTTACAAACCAGTTTTCTCTGACGTGGCAGCAAAGGTGAAAAATTTCATAATTCAAGTAGTAGATTGGTGTCAGCATCATTAGCAGAAACCCCATATTCGCCGTTCCGAAGTACCCAATTGCAAGGGCGCCCGGTAACGTTAAAGTCATAAATATCAACAACGCATACGGAGGGAAGAGCACAATTCTCCATTCTCTATTTGTATCGTAGCTCATTCTTCGTGCGCTGAAATATTGGTGATGTTGGTGGGTATGACGATCAAATACTGGCAAAAGAAAACCTTTAAGGGCTTTCACTGGCCTATGCATGGTATTTTTATGCAGCCACCACTCACTAAAATTATAGAATAAGAATAGCGGTACGAGAATAGAGATTTCCCAAACGCTTGGGGAGTGAATTTGTGTCGAACAAAACCCAATGACTAATAAACCGGGGATAAATATTGATAGTAAGTGGGTCCAGCCGCTATACCATGAGGCAATGGAATTTTTATATTCTTCCCTGAACTTACTTTGTTTCTTCGACATAGTTAATTTAACCATAAAACACTCCTGTGTTGGGCGGCATTCTTGGGGCAAGGTTACGCCTTAAAAAAAATATGGTCAACTGTGTTTTATCCTCCAAATGAGGTATCTTCTAGCCACTCACTCAGTTGATCTTAATCCACAACGCTGAGGGCAGTCATATTAACAATTCTTCGGACTGATGTGGTTGGTGTGACTATGTGGATGGGCGCGTTTGCACCAAGCAATATCGGACCTATGGTAATACCCTCACCACCTACTGTTTTTAGAAGATTAAACGCGATATTGGCTGCTTCGATGTTTGGCATAATAAGCAAATTTGCTTCCCCTACTAGCTTTGAGCCAGGGTTAATATGATTTCGAATTTCTTCGTTTAGGGCAGCATCCCCATGCATTTCTCCGTCAATTTCTAGTTCTGGATAATGCGCTTGTAAAATATCGAGTGCTTTCCCCATTTTTTTTGCTGACGGCGAACTATCAGTACCGAAATTAGAGTGTGAAAGTAGCGCTATTTTCGCAGCTAATCCAAAACGCTTGACTATGTCAGCAGCCATCAACGTGATTTCAGCAATTTCTTCTGCCGACGGATTTTGGTTGACGTAAGTATCCGCAACGAACAAGGTTCTTTTTGGCATCATGAGCACATTCATAGCTGCAAAGGTGGTGGCCTCTGGTTTTAAGCCGATGATATTTGAAATTTGTTTTAAATGATCCTTGTGCCTACCAGAGGTTCCACAAAGCATCGCTTCAGCCTCACCCCGCCTAACGAGCATCGCGCCTATTAAAGTGTTTGATTGGCGAACCTGGACTTTAGCATCATCAGGAGAAACCCCTTTTCTACGCATTATTTGGTAATATTCTTGCCAAACTTCTTTGTAGCGTGGGTCACTTTCAGGGTTGACAATTTCAAAATCCTTCCCCGGTGATATTCGAAGTCCTGCTCTTTCTAGTCTCATTTTTATTACATCAGGCCTCCCAACTAATATCGGTTTGGCAAGTGTTTCATCAACTACCACCTGTGCTGCTCGTAAGACTCTCTCATCCTCACCCTCCGCGTATATGATTCTGCGAGTTGACGCTTTTGCTGCGGTAAAAACTGGTTTCATGAGAAAGCCAGATTGGTAGACAAAGTTAGTTAATTTTTCAGTATATGCGTCAAAATTGTCTAGGGGACGAGTAGCAACTTTACTTTCCATTGCTGCCTTTGCTACGGCTGGTGCAATTTTTGTAATTAATCTCGGATCGAAAGGGGTAGGAATTATATAATCAGGACCAAAAGACAGAGAATCATCCCCATATGCTGATGCAACAATTTCTGATTGCTCTGCTTGTGCCAATTCCGCTATTGCATGAACACTAGCAAGCTTCATTTCCTCTGTAATTTTTGTGGCTCCGACATCTAGCGCACCCCTGAAGATAAAGGGGAAACAAAGAACGTTATTTACCTGATTTGGATAATCAGAGCGTCCGGTTGCAATTACAGCATCAGGTCTAACAGCTTTTACTTCTTCTGGAAGAATCTCGGGTATTGGATTCGCCAGAGCTAGTATTAGAGGTCTCTCTGCCATTTTCGTTACCCAATCTTGTTTTAATACTCCCGGACCTGAAAGCCCTAAAAATATATCAGTATTGGGTATTGTATCTTCTAAGGATCTTGCCGTAGTAGAGGTTGCGTATCTTTTTTTGTTTGACTCCATATCGTTTTCTCGGCCCTTGTAAATCACCCCTTTTGAGTCGCAAACTACGATATTTGATTTCGATATGCCAAGTTTTAAAAGTATATCAAGGCACGCTATTGCTGCTGCCCCAGCTCCAGAGCAAACCACCTTCACATCATTAATATTTTTTTTAACGACCTTAAGTCCATTCAAGACGGCTGCTCCCACGATGATAGCCGTGCCGTGTTGGTCATCATGAAATACCGGAATTTGCATTTTTTCACGAAGTTTTTGTTCGATATAGAAGCATTCTGGCGCTTTAATATCCTCCAAATTAATACCACCAAGCGTTGGTTCTAGTGCGGAGATTATTTCTACTATCTTGTCCGGATCAGTTTCACTCAGTTCCAAATCAAAAACATCAATACCCGAGAATTTCTTAAAAAGGCATGCCTTGCCTTCCATGACCGGTTTTCCTGCAAGAGGTCCAATATTTCCTAAACCTAAGACCGCCGTTCCGTTCGTGACTACGCCAACTAAATTGGCTCTAGATGTTAGTTTTGCTGCTAGTTGAGGGTCATCTTTTATTGCCTCACAAGCATAGGCAACACCCGGTGAATAAGCTAAAGCTAGATCTCGTTGGTTAGTTAATTCTTTCGTGGGGGTAACGGAAATTTTTCCGGGTGTGGGGATATTATGGTAATCAATTGCAGCTTCCTTAAAAGTTTCGCTCACGGTAATAATGCTCCTCTAGAGATTTTAGGACAATAATAAAGCACAAAATTTTGTTTTGCATTATATTGTTAATGATAATTTTTACCTTGATGTTTGTTCCATATACAAGTATCCTTTCCCCTT
>PAHB01000040.1 GCA_002704665.1 Pseudomonadota bacterium | reverse complement strand
ATAAAGATCCTCGTTTTTATTTTTAACAATAAAGTTTCCACTCTGGCAAGTAGCCATTAATAAAAAACTATCATTTGTCGAAGTATCACCGTCAACTGTTATACAGTTGAAACTTTTTTTTACCACCGAATCTATCATCTCATTCAATGCCGTAGCATCGATTCTGGCATCAGTTGCAATAAAGCTGAGCATCGTTGCCATATCCGGCTTTATCATACCTGATCCTTTTGCAATTCCTGTTATGGTGATTGAGGTTCCGTCAACTTCAATTTGCATTGACACACTCTTCGTGACGGTATCGGTTGTCAAAATTGCTTCAGACGCTCTAAACCAATTATCTTCTCTGAGATCGTCCACAGCATTAGGCAATGCCTCTATAATTTGGGCAGCTGGCAGCCTTTCCATTATTACCCCAGTTGAAAAAGGCAAAACCTCCGTAGTATCTATTTTCAGCAGATTTCCAACTTTTTCACACACCTTTTTAGCGTCACTTAGGCCTACCTTCCCAGTACCTGCGTTCGCCACTCCGGTATTTACAACCAGAGCTCTCACCCCACCCCTTGCCAGGTTATTCGACGCTATCTCAACTGGTGCCGCACGGAATTTATTTGTCGTAAAAACCCCGGCGACTTGCGACCCTTTTTTCAATCTAATGAGCAGCAAATCTGCCTTGTTTTTTCTTTTAAGTCCTGCCTTGGCTACCCCTAATTCCAACCCTGTTATTGGAATTGTTTTTTGCATACTATTTTATCCCCAATTAATAGCCATGTCCCTACATCAGAAATACTAAGATACTCTTGCGTGACAGTGTTTGTATTTTTTTCCTGATCCGCAAGGGCAAGGTTCATTACGCCCTACTTTATCTTTTCCTCTAACAAATGGCTGAACTTTTTCTTCTTGCTTATTTTGCCCAACATTCATATTACTATTGCCTGATAAACTCTTGTGTTCATCATGTTTGTAATTAATTTGTTTAAATTCTGTTCTATCTTCAGCAACCGCTTCAACCTCTGCAGCACTCTTAATGTTCACCTTCATCAAGACCTGTGACACCTCATCACGGATCATTTCTAGTAATAAAGAAAAAAGTTGAAAAGCCTCTTTTTTATATTCCTGTTTAGGATTCTTTGCCGCATATCCCCGAAGATGTATTCCCTGTCGCAAATGATCTAAAGCAGCAAGATGTTCCCGCCACCTAGTATCTAAACTTTGCAGCATTATTGCTCTTTCATATGCACGGACAACGTCGGGTGGCACCGCTTCAAATTTCTTTTTATACACCTCCAACGCACCTTCTACGACTCGACTTATAATTATTGCATCGGTGATTTCCGAGTTTTCTATAAGCCAAGATTGAGTATTTAATTCTAATCCAAATTCGGTCTTAAGGGACTTATCGAGTCCCTCAAGGTCCCACTCCTCTTCCAAGCCATTTTCTGGAACATACTGATAAACTAGTGAAGCAATGGCGCCTTCTCTAGTCGCCATTATCATATCCGTAATATTTTCTGCGCCCAGTATTTCATTCCTTTGTTCATATATAACTTTTCTTTGATCGTTAGAAACGTCATCATACTCAAGGAGCTGTTTACGAATATCGAAATTTCTAGCCTCAACTTTTCTTTGGGCGTTTTCTATAGCCTTTGTTACCCATTTATGCTCTATTGCCTCTCCCTCCGGCATATTCAATTTATCCATTATCCAAGAGACCCTATCCGACGCAAAAATACGCAAAAGAGGGTCCTCCAAGGCTAAGAAAAATCTACTCGAACCTGGGTCACCTTGTCGCCCAGACCTTCCACGAAGCTGATTATCGACCCTCCGTGATTCATGTCTTTCGGTTCCAATAATGTGAAGCCCACCTGCAGCGACCACCTCATCATGAAGCGTTTGCCAATTAGCTTTTATTTCTTTAATTCGAGCATTTTTTTGCTCTGGCGGAATTTTAGTATCTTTTTCAATTTGATTAATTTGTAGTTCTGGACTTCCCCCTAATACGATATCGGTTCCACGGCCGGCCATGTTGGTAGCGATGGTGATCATCTTTGGCCTGCCAGCTTGAGTAATTATTTGTGCCTCCTGAGCATGCTGCTTGGCATTTAGAACCTGATGCTTAAGCCCGGCTTTTTTTAAATATGCGGACAAAATTTCAGAATTTTCGATAGATGTTGTTCCAACTAAAACGGGCTGACAATTTTGATAGCATGCCGTTACTTCCTCAACAATTGCGCCATGCTTTTCCTCAGCTGTTTTATATACTTTGTCCATGTGATCTATGCGAATCATTTTTTGATGAGTTGGTACGATGACCGTTTCTAGGCCATAAATTTGCTGAAATTCAAACGCCTCGGTGTCAGCGGTGCCTGTCATTCCGCCTAACTTATCGTACATCCGAAAATAGTTTTGGAATGTAACAGAAGCTAAGGTTTGATTTTCTTTTTGTATACTTACATTCTCTTTCGCTTCAACCGCCTGATGTAACCCGTCTGACCAACGTCGCCCGGACATCAATCTACCAGTAAACTCATCGACTATTACTATCTCTCCATTTTGGATTACGTAGTGTTGATCTTTATGGAATAGATTATGTGCTTTTAGGCTCGCGTATAAGTGGTGAACCAACCCGATGTTTGATGCATCATAAAGACTCGTATTTTTTGGCAAAATCCCCATTTTAGCTAACAACTGTTCCGCGTTTTCATGCCCTACTTCACTAAGTAATACTTGGTGTGATTTCTCGTCAACATGGTAGTCTGCCTGCTGGGACTCCTCCCCCCCTCGAATCAGCTTTGGCGCGATCTTATCCATTCGCCGATAAAGTTCGGTGCTTTCATCAGCTTGACCAGAAATTATTAGAGGAGTCCTTGCTTCATCAATAAGTATCGAATCAACTTCATCGATTATAGCGAAGGAAAGAGGTCTTTGAACTCTTTCGTTAGTTTCAAAAACCATATTATCTCTCAGATAATCGAACCCGAATTCGTTATTTGTTCCGTAGGTGATGTCACAGTTGTATGCAGTGCTTTTTTCTGTCGGCCCCATTTGCGGTAGGTTGACTCCGACGGACAAATCGAGAAATTTATATATCTTTCCCATCCATTCCGCATCTCTTTTAGCCAAGTAATCATTGACGGTAACAACATGAACACTCCTCCCCCCCAAAGCATTTAAGTATGCTGGTAATGTAGCTGCTAATGTTTTTCCCTCTCCAGTACGCATCTCTGCAATCTTGCCATCATGAAGGGCCATACCACCTATCAACTGTACATCAAAATGCCTCATCCCTAATGTTCGTTTACTCGCCTCTCTCACAGTCGCAAATGCTTCCGGAAGAATTTCATCGTAGCTGGTGGAATTTTGCAAACGATTCCGAAGTTTTTCGGTATTCATTCGCAACTCGGAGTCAGAAAAAGACTCGAGTTTTTTTTCGAGTGCGTTGATTATATCTACCTTGGTGCCGTAATCGCGCAAGAGTCGCTCATTACGGCTGCCAAACATTTTTTTGAGTAATTTGGTGACCATACGCTATTATAAATGTAAAAAGGCAGATACCTTAATAAATCATCATAAATTTATGTTACTAGGGAATCTGTTATCAACTTGAACGTTTTAGGAATCGCCTCGGATTTTGGGGCTTGCCGTTCTTGAGCACCTCAAAATGAAGATGAGGCCCGGTCGACCTCCCCGTGCTTCCAACGGTAGCGACCTTTTGTCCGCGAACGACAACATCGCCAACAGAGGCCGATAACTTTTCGGCGTGGGCATACCGAGTTACATAGCCATTTCCATGGTCAATTTCAATCATATTACCATACTGAGGATGTCGTCTCGCATACACAACTACTCCCCCTGCAGCGGCCAAGATATCCGATCCGGGCTTCGACACCCAATCAACACCCTCGTGAAAAGCCCTTTTACGACTAAAGGGGTCAATCCGCCAACCAAAATTAGATGAAAGCCAGCCTTTTGCCACAGGCTTCAAAGAAGGAATCAATTGATCCTTTGAATAATTCAAATTTAGACGCTCCTCAAGCATGAGAAGCTTGTCGGCACGATCATCGAGAAGATATTTTGTCCTATCAGACTCCTCAATTAATTCAGCCAAAGTAAGTCCATCCGAAACCAAATCTGATCTCCCACTACCTCCCAAAGCAAGTTTTTTGTCGAGTGCCAATTCGCTGGGGTCTATACCTGCTAGCTTAACTACTCGCATACCGACCGAGTCGAGTCGCATAAGCCTTGCCTGCATCTCACCTAGCCGCCCTGCCATAGTATCAATGCTTTCTCTTATAAAAATTCTAGATTCTTTTGTCTCCTCCGCATGTACCACCTTTAGCATTGACTTAAGATAACTACTCTGATTTTTTACAGCATAAACTAGAGAAAAATAATTCAAAGTCAGTGCTAAAAACATCACCGTAACGATAAAAAAAAGACCTAAGCAAAATAATTGAAACGAATTTAAACTCCAGTTTTTAACTTGCGATGACTTCCCTGTTATGAAGATAATGTCCATTAAAAACCTTTAATCACTTTGGAGACAAAAAGTGGAAAAGCCCGGCAAAATATCACAAATAATAGAAAACACTCCAGAGTTTGAACGCCTGACTGATACTGCTAATAAGATTACTGTTGTATCCAACGAGCTAGCGACCATATTGAGCCCTCCATTACTATCTTTGATTACCGTGTCTATTTCGGAGCAAGGATTGCCAGTCTTGCTGGTCGAAAGTAGCGCTACAGCTTCAAAACTTAATCAATTAAAATCTAATATTATCAGAGATTTGCAAAAAAAAATTCCAAAAATCACTTATATCGAAATTAGGATCACTCCCGCAAATTATATCAAAAAAGCAAATAATCCAACCCCTCGGCCCATCTTTAAAGGCAAAATTGCTTTCGATGATTTATCACGAAACCTTAAGCAAGGCACTTTAAAATCGGCCGTCGACCGATTACGAAAAAAATTTGAATATTAATATGCAGCCTCCATTTTCAGTCGCAAAAAACGAGGAATGTCAGATTTTTCGTGGAAGCTAACGTACTCCCAAGCCTCCTCATCTTTCAAAAGTTTTCTCAAAAGCAAGTTATTTAGTTGATGTCCGGATTTGGATCCTTCAAAAGCACCGATCAATGGATATCCGAGTAGGAAGAGATCCCCAATAGCGTCCAAAACCTTGTGCTTGACGAATTCATCCTCGTACCTGAGTCCTTCGGAGTTCAAAACCCTAAACTCGTCCATTACCACAGCATTATCTAGGTTTCCCCCTAGAGCAAGGCCTTGGGATCGAAGGTTCTCGACATCTTGCATGAAACCAAAAGTTCGGGCGCGGCTTACGTCTTTGACATAAGATGTATTTGCAAAATCGACTGAAACTTTCTCATTTGCATTTGCAAATACAGGATGTTGAAAATCGATACCAAAATCGACGCGAAAACCTTCAAAAGGCATAAACCTAACCCATTTTTCGCCCATTTCAACGCTTGTTTCCTTTAAAATTTTTATGAACCTCTTCGGTGAAGGCTGTTCCTCAATTCCCGCTGATTGTAGTAAGAATACAAAAGGGGACGCTGATCCATCCATTATTGGAACTTCGCCCGCGGTGAGTTCCACAAACAAGTTATCAATACCGAGTCCAGCAAGAGCAGACATCAGATGTTCAATGGTTTGTATTCGAACATCGCCTTTACCTATACATGTCGAAAGTCTGGTATCACAAACAGAATACGTATCGGCTGGGACATCAACAACCACTGGCAGATCAACCCTTCGAAAAACAATTCCTGTATTTGGTGCAGCCGGGCGAAGAGTCATGTTTACTTTACACCCTGAGTGAAGGCCTACGCCTGTAGCCTTCACTATGTTTTTCAAAGTTCTTTGCCTAATCATCTACTTCCCTGTCTATTTTGATAATGCGCTTCAGCTTATAATGCTATATGGCTGAATATTATAGTATCAAAAGATAATTCTTACAAGCCAACGCCTAATCTGCTTGCCTGCGCAGAAATGTGGGAATATCTAACTCACCATATCCCGATTTCTCTAATGCCTCTATCGCGATTGATGAGCCACGCGGTCTTAACACGGCAGGCTCGCCGCCAGAGATTTCGTCACCCGAAAGGTCGACTGGAACTGGATTGTTAGTACCCGTTGCTTGAACTACACTCAACGGTTTAACTAAATTACCCAAACCTGTAGCAATCATTGTAACTCTCAACTGATCACCCAAATTTTCGTCGATAACTGTTCCGAAGCAAACCATCGCGTCTTCAGCTGTAAATTGGTTTATTGTTGACATTACATCTTTAATTTCCCTCATTTTCAAACCAGAAGAGGCCGTAATATTTACTAACACCCCTTTTGCTCCCTTAAGATCAACATCCTCAAGCAAAGGACTTGCAACAGCCTGCTTTGCAGCGCTGATTGCTCTCTCCTCACCGCCGGAGCTAGCTGACCCCATCATTGCCATACCATTTTCTGACATTACTGTTTTTACATCAGCAAAATCGACGTTAACCATCCCAGGGCACTTAATAACTTCGGCAATTCCAGATACAGCTCCATGAAGAACTGAATTTGCTGCTTTAAAAGCATCCAACATGGTTACATCATCTCCTAACACCTCCATCAATTTATCGTTCGGAATTACGATAAGAGAGTCTACCTCTTGGGCAAGCTCCTCTAAACCCGCCTTAGCGATCTTTGGACGATCACCCTCAAATTCAAAAGGTTTGGTAACGACTGCTACAGTCAATATACCTAACTCTCGGGCAGCCCTCGCCACTATTGGAGCGGCACCCGTACCAGTTCCTCCCCCCATTCCGGCTGTTAAAAATAACATATCGGCATTTTCAATTGCTTCAATAATTCTCTCCCTGTCCTCTTCTGCCGATTCCCGACCCTTTGTAGGATTAGCGCCCGCTCCTAAGCCTTTTGTTATATTGGCTCCTAATTGTAATAGGGTATTTGACCGATTACGTTGTAGAGCTTGGGCGTCAGTATTCGCGCATATAAATTCGACACCCTCTATCCCCTCCGAAATCATATGATCAACAGCATTTCCTCCACATCCACCAACACCAATAACCTTGATAACCGCTTCTTGGGGATGAGTATCCACTATCTCAAATTTATTTTCCGACATCACTAAATCTCCTTTTCTAATATTTTTAACTTATTAATTTTTTTTAAATTAAAAATTCGCCTTAAACCAGTTTTTTAATTTCTCCAGTCCCCCGGTTACAGCTCCTCTTTGTAACCGATTGTTTTTTTGAATCTCCGCGTGTTCCATAGCAGAAAATACCAGCCCCATACCCGTTGAAAATCTTGGGTTACGCATTACCTCCGATAAGGTTCCAGAATAAGACGGCTGACCTAGCCTAAAAGGCATGTGAAAAAGTTCCTCTCCCAACTCATTCATACCCAGCATCGAAGCTGTTCCTCCGGTAATAACTACTCCCGACCGGATTAGCTCCTCAAAACCACTTCTCCTCAGCTCGGCTTGAACTAACGAATATAGTTCCTCGACTCTGGGACCAATGACCTCTACTAAGGTGTGGCGAGACAGTTTGCGTGCGCTTCGATCGCCTATCCCTGGAACATTTATCATTTCCTTCGTATCAACAAGATGCCTAGATGCACAACCATGAGTAATTTTAATTTCCTCCGCTTCTTTGGTAGGTGTCCGCAAAGCCATCGCGATATCATTTGTTATCTGATCACCTGCAATCGGTATTACTGCTGTGTGTTGTATTGCACCGTTCGTATAAACAGCCATATCACTGGTCCCACCACCGATATCCAGCAAACAAACTCCCAATTCTCGCTCGTCCTCCGAGAGTACTGAATTACCTGACGCTATTGGCTGTAAAATTAGATCTACAACTTCAAGGCCGCATCGACGAACACACTTTAAAATATTTTGAATAGCTGAGGTAGCACCTGTCACAATATGTACCTTTGCCTCAAGCCGTACCCCATTCATACCAAGTGGTTCGCGAACACCTTCTTGTCCATCAATGACAAACTCTTGTCTCAAAACATGGAGTACCTGTTGATCGGTCGGTATTGGAATAGCTTTCGCGGTTTCGATCACCCTTTCAACATCAGGCTGTGCCACCTCGGCATCTTTAATCGCCACCATCCCATGGGAGTTGAAACTTTTTATATGACTCCCTGCGATTCCAGTCCAGACTTCTTTTATTTTACAATCTGCCATCAACTCTGCTTCCTCTAGTGCTCTCTGTATTGAATGAACAGTCGACTCAATATTCACCACAACACCTTTTTTTAACCCACGGGATGGTGAACTTCCCATGCCAATTACCTCAATACCCTTATCAGGGGAAAACTCTGCAACGATTGCAACAACTTTAGAGGTTCCAATATCAAGACCAACAATTACATCTTTTTTCTCACGCACCTTGTTCAGCGTATTAGCTGGATTCCACTCATTCTGTTTCATAATTGCTTAAACCTCTCAACTTGTTGTTCCCACCGCAAAACCATCTTCGTAACGCATATCTAAATAATTAATCTTTTTATCAGACGCTGCTTCAGCAAATTTATAAAGTTTTACAAACATCATTAACCGTCTTAGGTGTTTTTCTTTACCTATCCTGAGCACTATTTCGTTATCTAGTTTTACTTCCCAAGCATAACGATTATTAACTTTGATACTAACAATCTCTCTACCGCTACTTTCTAAAATTTGATTGCCGCGTAGATAAAGATTTGCAATCTCGGAAGCGATATTATCTGGCCCTTGAAAAAATGGAAGATTGTTCGACTTCCTTTTACTCGCTGTGGCTTCGATGATTTGTCCGATATTATTCACAAACCTATTTTCACCCCATCTGGCAAGAGGGCTATGTTCGACAACATTTATCTCCAAAATATTTGGCCATTTCCTATTAATATTGACAGCTCTAACCCTTGGGATTTGTTCGAGAATTTGTTTAGAATTGGAAAGACTAATGGTAAGGAATCCACCCGTTAATTCGTCTCGAATGACGCGCTGCAAATATTTTTTTGTATCCTCCTGCAGGTCACCCTTGACTATTATTTTTTTTATCTCAAATCTCTCGAATTGACTGATTGTCGAAAAAAGACCAACAACTAACCCCGCCACAGATAGGACTATTAAAAAAGAACTAATGCGGTTTATAATGCGCGGATCATCCCACATTCAGATCTCCTAGTATGCTAAGCACCAAATCATCAAAACTCATACCAATAGCTTTGGCTGCCATAGGGACTAGACTGTGATTCGTCATACCAGGAACGGTATTAGCCTCTAACAACCACGGCTTAGCATTTGAATCTAACATTAAGTCAACCCTCCCCCATCCTTCACAGCCTAAGATTGCAAATGCATCCAAACAAATTTGTTGTAACTCTTTTTCAGTCGACACCGGCAATGAGGTTGGACATATATAATTTGTCTTATTGGAAAAATATTTGGCTTCGTAATCATAATTTCCATGAGGCGCCTCTATTTGAACTAACGGCAATGCCTGATTATTCAATATTGAAGCCGTAAGTTCGATACCATCTATCCATTTCTCCGCTAATACAATATCGTCATACTCCTTGGCTTTTTTATATGCATCCGAAATGTATTCACTTTTAGTAATCTTACTCAACCCGATGGTCGAACCCTCAGATGCGGGTTTAATGATTAGAGGCATTCCCAAGTCATTAACGACATCTCCTATATCAGTATCATCATTTATAACGATAAATTTAGGAGTCGGAATTCCCACAGAATTCCAGATCAGCTTAGTTCGCCATTTGTCCATTGCCATCGCACACCCCGTAACTCCACTTCCAGTAAAAGGTATTTTTGCGTTTGTTAATGCTCCTTGTATTACTCCATCCTCCCCGCCCCTGCCGTGTAACATCACAAACGCTTTATCAATTTTTTTATCTACCAGTTCATTAAATCCGAATTCTTTGGGATCAAACGGAAACGCATCAAAGCCTTGTTTTAATAAACTTTGAAGAACTGCCTCACCCGACATTAACGAGACATCTCTTTCTGCAGATTCGCCCCCTAAAAGGACAGCTATTTTCCTGTCGTTTGTTTTCATCTTTTTCCCTATCCGTCGCCAACAACTACCACTTCGTTTTTTAACTCAATTCCTGATTGTTCTAAAACAGCATTTTTTACCGTCGCCATCAAAGACTCAAAATCTTTAGCTGTCGCATCACCTGTATTTACAAAAAAATTGGCGTGTTTTCTAGACACTGAAGCTCCACCGACCCTAAATCCTTTTAACCCACATTCATCTATTAGCTTTGCGGCGAAATCCCCCGGTGGATTTCTAAAAACTGATCCTGCATTAGGCTGTTGAATAGGTTGCGTTTTCAATCTTTGTTTTAATAATTCTTTTATTTTTGTCAAAGAATCTTTTTTGAAACCGCGTGCCGTCTTAAACCAACCTGCTACAAAAAATTCGTCCTTTGCAGATTTGGAGGCCACATCACGATATTCAATACAAAAATCTTTTGGGTGACGTAAAAAAAACACACCTTGTCTGTTTACCGTTCTCACCTTGGAAACAACTTGCCAAGTTTCTTTACCATAACAACCAGCGTTCATAGCCAGTGCACCCCCCACTGTGCCAGGTACTCCAGCCAAAAACTCTAATCCTTCAAGAGATTTATTTGCGGCGAATTTAGCTAATTTCGGACTCGGGACACCAGCTTCGGCATAAATAATATTTTTGTTGCTTGTCTCCTCAACTTTTAATAAATTAAGAGCCGGATTTGTGAGGACGACTACTCCCCGGTAACCCTTGTCTCGGACTAAAACGTTACTTCCTAGTCCCGTCATTAAAACTGGACAAGCTGGGTCTAGTTGCCCAAAGAAAACGCCAAGATCCTCAAGATTTGCTGGTAGGTAGGCGCCGTCAGCGATCCCCCCAACCCGCCAACTCGTATGTTTGGACATTGGTTCGTTTAATAATAAATTACCCTTTAATTTCTGAAACGGGATCGACGTTAAAAATTTACTCAAAAGTCACCTCCCGTAAAAGCTCAGGAAGTTTACTAATTGATCCAGCGCCCATGGTTAAAACAATGTCATTAGCTTTTACTAAACTAAGAACAGTTTTAACCACTTCATCTAACTTTTCGATAAATACGGGCTCAAGAGCCCCACTGAGTCGAACCGCTCTGGTTAGCGCCCTGCCATCCGCGGCAGCTATGGGTTTTTCACCCGCCGAGTAAACTTCGGTGATTACCAACACATCAGATGAAGAAAGCACTCTCACAAAGTCTTCGAAACAATCTCGCGTTCGCGAATAGCGATGTGGTTGAAAAACTAAAAGAATGCGACGTCCAGGGAATGCGCCACGGGTAGCGTCTAACGTAGCTTCTAATTCCCTCGGATGATGACCATAATCATCAATCAATAAAAACTTCTCACTAGCATTGTAAATTATTTCACCATAAACTTGAAACCTTCGGTTAACTCCTTCGAAATTTTCTAAAGCCTTTTGAATCGCAGAAATATTTGCTCCGACTTCAAGCGAAACAGCGATCGCAGCAAGCGCGTTTAGAACATTATGTTTGCCGACTAAATTTAATATGACAGAAAATTCTTTCGGACCATAATTTGCACTTTGTTTTATTCTCACTTTGAAAAACATTGACGTACCAGCCTCTTTTATTTCGAAGGCACATAAATCACAAGTCTCTTTTAAGCCATACGTTATATAAGATTTATTTATTTTCGGGATGAGCCTGGAAACAGCTGGATCGTCACCGCATAGAATTGCTACTCCATAGAATGGTAGACGTTGAACAAGTTCATAAAAAGCTTTCTCTAGTTTTTCGAAATCATTTTGGTATGTCGACATGTGATCGGCGTCTATATTTGTAATAACTGCCAACACGGGCTGAAGAAAGAGAAATGATGCATCCGATTCATCAGCCTCAACTACAATAAATTCCCCTGTACCGAGTTTTGCATTTTCCCCGGCCGTTGATAATCGTCCACCAATTACAAAAGTAGGATCTAATTGTGCTTCAGCAAGGATCGACGCTATCAAACTCGTTGTTGTTGTCTTTCCATGTGTACCAGCAACTGCAATACCTTGCCGAAGTCGCATCAACTCTACCAACATAAGTGCACGAGGAACCACCGGTACACCTGCACATCGGGCTGCCCTTATTTCTGGATTGTTCATATTTACTGCAGATGAGATAACGACTGCATCTGCGCCAGCTATATGCTCTTTATCGTGCCCAATAAATACCTGCACTCCTATTTTTCGTAGCCTTTGAGTAGCTAACCCATCGATTACATCGGACCCGCTTACTCGGTAATTCAAGTTAAACATCAGCTCCGCGATTCCACTCATTCCGGAGCCACCAATGCCAACAAAATGTAGATGTTTTACTTTATGTTTCACGCTTATTTTCCTGTTCACAAATATCTGCGACTAAACTCGCACTGCCCAGCACACCAGCGGAACGAGCTTTTAATGCCATCTCTAAAACTTTTTTTCGATCTATTTTTTTTAAGGTATTTGATAATAATTCAGGCGACAAATTCTCTTGCTCTATAAGTAATGCTGCACCGGAATTTACTAAAAAGAGTGCATTTTTTTTTTGATGATCATCTACGGCATACGGAAAAGGAACCAAGATACTGGCAACTCCCACAACAGCAATTTCCGCAAGAGTCATTGCACCAGCGCGACAAATTATTAGATCAACCTTACGATACATTTCTCCGATATTCGAAATAAATTCTAAACATTCCGCCCGCACTTGAAATTGCGCATATCGGCCTATTAATTCACGTAATTTATGCGATCCGGATTGATGAATAACTTTCGGCCTTTCGGTTAACGAAATCAACCCTAGGGATTCTGGAACAACTTTATTTAATATGTCTGCTCCAAGGCTTCCACCCACAACCAGTATTCGTAGTGGCCCAACCCGATTTTTCAATCGCATTTCAACGTCATCGTCGAATTCGATAGTTTTCCTAACGGGATTCCCAGTATGAATAGAATTTGGAAGAGCTTCTGGGAATGCGACTAATGTCTTTGAAGCAATTATTGATAATAATCGATTCGTCAAACCAGCTACGGAATTTTGCTCATGCACAACCACAGGTATATTTTTTATAGCAGCTATAGCTGCCCCGGGGAAAGCTACATATCCGCCCATGCTTAAAACTACATTTGGTTTCAATTGGAAAATAATTTTAATACTTTGGCAAAGCGATATAAAAAAGAAGAAAGGGAAAATAATATTTTTTTTCAGACTTTTACCCCTTAAACCAAAAATTTTTAAGAAGTAAATTGGGTACCCATTTTCAGGAACTATCTTAGATTCCATACCATCTCGAGTGCCTAACCAAGCAATCTGCCAACCTCTTTTTTGCAATTCGTCGGCAACCGCAAGCCCGGGATAAATATGCCCTCCTGTCCCTCCAGCCATTATAAGTAACCGGGGTGTCAAATTACGATTCCTTTCATCATTTGCCGATTTTCCCAATCAACTCTAAACAAAATCCCAATAGCCAAACAATTAACCAATAAAGCGCTTCCACCAAAAGATAAGAAAGGCAACGTAAGCCCTTTTGTAGGAAGAAGTCCCAAATTTACACCCATAGAAATTAGTGCTTGAGCCGCTATCCAGATTGATATTCCATGAGCCACCAAAGAAGCAAAGTACCTCTCTAGCACAGCTGCACGGGTACCAATTACAAAACCTTTTATAACCAAAACGACAAAAAGCGTAATTGTGAAAACCACCCCTAAGAATCCCAACTCTTCGCCAATAACAGCCAAGATAAAGTCGTTATGGGCCTCTGGAAGGTAGAATAATTTTTCCATACTTCGCCCCAAACCAACACCCAACCAATCCCCCCTAGCAAACGCAAATAAAGAGTGTGATAACTGGTAGCCTGAACCGAACAAAAAGTCCAGCGGATTCATAAAACTAGTAACTCTTGCTAAACGATAGGGCGCAAAAAAAATTAATACTCCAAAAACACAGCCACTAAGTAAAACCAAACTTGTTAAGAATCGCCAATTTAACCCTCCTAAAAAAAGGATAAAAACGGCAACGCTTGTAATCACAAAACAGGCACCGAAATCTGGCTCAAAAAGAAGTAATGAACCTGTCAGACCTAAGGTAGCCAGCATTGGCAAAAAACCTTTTTGGAAATCTCCGAGCTCTACGGATTTTCGTACAGCAAAATCAGCAGCATACAAAACCATAAAGAGTTTCATTAGTTCCGACGGTTGAAATGTGAAACCTGCAAAAGCTAACCATCGTTGAGCGCCGTTCACTTTTTTTCCTATACCGGGCACGAGAACCATAAATAAAAGAAGGATCCCAAAAATTACTAACCACGGTGCGGCGATTTGCCATATCTTTGAAGGGATTTGCATTGCGACAGCGAAAACAATTAGCCCCAAAATCATATATGTAAGATGCCGATAGAGATAAAAATATGAATCCCCTGCTGAAAACGCTTCATGACTTGAAGCCGAATAGATCATAACAAGCCCGAAGCCGATCAAAATGACGAATGTACCCAACATACCTTCATCAATCAGTGAGTTTTGCTTTCTCGATTTTTTGGTTCCACCAAAAAGAATTTTCATAAAGACTCCGCTAGAAAATTCACACTATTGATAAAATACTGCGCACGTTCTTTATAATCCTTGAACATATCAAAACTCGCACACCCTGGAGAAAGAATAACCGAATCACCTCTTTTTGCTTTTTTAAAAGCGCCATTTACTGCATCTTCCATACTATCTGCCAACACTATTGGAATCTTTAAACCCTCCAAAACAGTCGCGATAATCGCTTTATCGCGACCTATCAAAATAACAGCTCTACAACTTACCGATACCGCAATTCTTAGAGGCGTAAAGTCTTGCCCTTTTCCGTCACCACCCAAGATAGGAATAGCCGTTCCTTGATAATCACTTAAAGCGGCTACAACAGCGCCAACGTTCGTCCCTTTTGAATCATCAATAAACTTTATTGCATTAATTTCGCGAACAAGAGCTAACCTGTGAGGCAAACCAATAAAAGCTTGAAGACCGATAGCAATTTTTTTAAAATCAATATCGATTAAATCACAGACCGCTGCAGAGGCCATGGCATTTTCTACATTATGGAAACCCAAAACATTCAATCTCTTTATTGACATCAACTTTTTCTTACCATGAAAAATAACCCCATGGTCGGTTGTGTCACTCAACCTCCAATCATTGTTTCGACTAGCTTGGTCGATACCGAAAGTAGTGCACTTTTTTTTGGTACATGGCATAAATTTAAGGCAGCTTCTATTTATGATATTTTTAGAGACTCCTTTAAAAATATGTAATTTAGAATAAACATAATCATCAAAACTTTTATATCTGTCTAAGTGGTCTTCGGTCATGTTTAAAATTACAGCAATTTGTAAAAGAGTAGTCTTCATCAAATCCAATTGAAAGCTTGAGAGCTCAAGCACTACAATGCTCGGCACCGCGACTTTTGAAGATTCCATATGACGTAAAACATCGAGCACCGGTCTCCCAATATTCCCTGCTAGCAAATAAGATTTTCCAGCTGCCATACAGATTGAGCCAATCATATTTGCGACTGTAGTTTTACCATTCGATCCGGTAATACCAACCAAAACACTTTTAGCAAAAAAAGAAGTATTATTAAAAAATATATCAATATCACTGATGAGAGGTACTGAAAATTTTTGTGCCTTCGTTACAAGAGAATGACTCAGAGGCACTCCCGGGCTTAATGCCAAATAATCGTATTTTTCTACGGCGATATCATCAGTTTTTTTTCCAATAAAATTGATATTTGAGGTGTCATTAATTAATTTTTTTAATTGAATAACTGTTTGATAATCATCTACCATACTTACAAACGCTTTTTTTGTTACCAAATAGCGAGCGATAGAAACTCCAGTAAGCCCAGCTCCTAATACCAAAAATTTTTTATTGTTAAAATCTATCGTCATCTTAAAAATAAAATTTTTACCCATTAAGCAATTAATCTAACTAATACCATCATAGAAAAATCAAGGTCATATATTCATCGTATCTTCAAGGTTGATAAACCAATTAATACCAACATCATAGTTATGATCCAAAATCTAACAACCACTTGATTTTCTTT
>PAHB01000039.1 GCA_002704665.1 Pseudomonadota bacterium | reverse complement strand
TCATTCTATGAACGGTCTGTAAAATTTGCATGTCAATTTGTTACAACTAATTAAAAATTCGCAATAACTACCCGAAAAATGCAGTATTAATTGCAGTCATTCCAATTAACATGATCAATTTAATAGATAATAGTTATAGAATCCAGCGATAAAAATAGGAATTTGAAGACCAAAATTAGTCAAAATTGCTTTGTCTTTCATTAGGATTCCGGATGCTGTCCACCCTAAAACCCCCGAGCCGTGAAAAAAAATATTTAAGGGGTATATGTTAAAATTAGTAAGTGCAATTCCAGTGAGAACTAAAGCAGTGCTTATCCACTTGAGATATGTCTTAAAGAAATTTTTCATAAAACTTAACTTTTTAATATTTGAGGAAATATTAAGTTAACATGAAAACTAGATTCCGTTTCCCATTTTGTTACTCGAAATGAATAAGCAATGTAAAATTTGTCAAAACGATGCGCCTGTTCTAGGCAACGTTCCCTTTGACAAGGGAAACGAAAACGAAGCAAATAAAATTGTTCCAAATGGTCATGAGATGATTCCCTATCATAGGTGCCTTAGTTGTGGATTTATTTTTGCCGATGCCTTCGATGAATGGAACCACAAAATGTTTACAAAATACATTTATAACGATAATTTTTTCAAAGGTCTAGAAGGTCACGGTCAATCGTCACGATCAGAGGCTCAAATAGAGGGAATGAGTTCATCTTACCTTGACGGTTTAAAACTGGACACTCTGATAAAGCAATTCCAGTCCACAGGTTTTCTAAAAAAACACAAGTCAGAGATGAAAATCTTAGATTTTGGTTCAGGCGGCAATCCTGGCGATACCGCAAAAGCTCTTTTGGATAATGACTATCAGGTTATGTGTCATGATCCTTTCGCATTCATTAGTTCGGCCGATACACTACCACGAGATTTTGATATTATTTATCTAATAGAAGTTATAGAGCACTGTTGCGATGTACACGGTACTGCGCAATTTATTGCGAATCACTTATCAGAGGACGGAATCATCTTGATGACAACAACTCTGCATCCGTTTCCATATTCAAAAGATATTATTAATTCTTGGTATATCACTCCTCGCACTGGTCACGTATCTATTTTTTCTTTTGAGTCACTATTTCAATTATTTCGCAAACATAGAATAAATATCGTCGATACTAAAAGTATTTTAGTTGGGAAAAAAATTATTCAGAGTTAAATAGGTTTCCGAATACTATTTTTCCCCTTTTAATCTTGGGCTCTCTGTATTCTTAGGGTTGTAATAATGGAAAGTCGAAAAATGAGCCTTAGCTTTTATACAACCTACGAAATCGGCTTTATCGCGAGTGAAAACTTCAGCCCCTATGTCATACCAAAAAGCCGGAGGATCGAAGGTGCCTCCTGCTACCCCTACCAAGCCTTTAAAAACTTCCAGGCGAAAAAAAACAGTCGTTCCGCAATCACGACAAAAATGATTTTCCCATTGAAAATTACTTTCACTTCTGAATCGATACTTGGCAACCTCCCCTTTCTCCAGCGAAAGAAAAGCTTCCTTAAAATATACTAATACACCAAAAGCACTACCTGACCTTAATTGGCAATATCTACAGTGACATGCCCCTACTATCTTTGGCTGTCCAATTGTTTTATACCTTACCTTGCCACACAGGCACCCTCCCTCATGAGATTCGCTTTTTTTATCGCTTTTAGTCACTAGTTGATTCTCCTTAATTTCAATCAAGAAAAAGAGGACGAAAAAGTGCAAATTTTATTTATGCTGTTACTGTCAAAATATAGCTGTTTATTTATTTAACGAATTGCTTTAGGTACAATTTGGTATCCTAACAAATTATCTAAATTAAGGATAACAATGGTGTACGACAGAAATAATATTTTTGCCAAAATATTGAGGGAAGAAATACCTTGTAAAAAATATTATGAAAACGATTTTGTACTAGCTTTTGAGGATGTCTATCCCCAGCGAAAAATTCATATACTTGTAATCCCGAAGGGAGAATACACAGATTTAGATGATTTTCATCGTAAAGCCTCAGACATTGAAATTATTGAGTTTTTTAAAGCGATAACGCACGTAGCGGAGCTTTTGAAAGTATCGGCTCAGTTTGATGGATATCGCGTCATTTCGAATGTTGGGTCAAACGCTGGGCAAGAAGTGCCTCACCTTCATTTTCACTTAGTGGGTGGAGAGAAAATCGGAAGAATGCTCCCTAAAAGGAATGATTATGGATAAAGGAAATCACGAATGAAGGGGATTATACTAGGAGTTAACGCCGAACAAGGACTTGGCGGACAACTATCAAAACGATTTGCATCTGAGGGCTTAGAGATGTTTATAGGAGGAAGAACAAAAACAGCACTGGATATTATTGTTAAACAGATAAAGGAAAATGGCGGGAATGCAAGGGCGGTTAAAGTGGATGCGACTCAGGAAAAAGATGTTCAAGCGCTCTTTGAGACAGCTGGTGAAGGCGTAGATCTTGCTATCTGTAACGTTGGCAATAATACTCCCGGAAGAATAGAAGAAATGTCAGTACAATATTTTGAAGAAAGTTGGAAAACTTGCTGTTTGTCTGGGTTTTTGTTCGGCAGAGAAGCTATTAAAAAATTTCTTCCCAAAAAAGCGGGAACATTAATTTTCACCGGAGCCAGCGCCTCTTTGCGAGGGAAAGCTGGTTTTGGAGCATTTAACTCTGCAAAAGGAGCTTTACGTCAGCTGGCACAAGCTATGGCAAAAGAATATGGTCCTGAGGGAATTCATGTTGGACATATTATTGTAGACGGGATTATAAACGGAAAAATTGTGCGGGATAAGCGACCAGATATTATCGAAAAAATTGGAGAGGAATCGTTAATAAATATAAAAAGCATCGTTGATGGTTATGTCTTCATGTATAAGCAAAAAAAACATGGATGGACATTTGAATTAGACGTGCGCAATTCAACCGAAACTTGGTGAAAATATTTTTCACTTACCACATTGATGGAGGAGAGACAAACTTAGACACATCATCCATAACCCAATCTTTTACAAGCTCATCCTTTTTTGCAAATAACAAGTTAGGAATGAATCGGGTAACTAAAACCAAGCCCTCTGGCAAAAGCTTAGGGAACCCCCCTTGAGCATCCAATACAAACATTTCCAAACCAAAATCGGCCATAAAACTCCTAAGACCCTCCAAGTTATCTCCATTTCTAGCAAGACAGTGCGGAGCGTATTCGACCACCCAATATTTTACCCTATTGCCGACCAATAAATCGGCAGCTCCCCGTAGAATATTACCCTCAAATCCCTCCACATCTAGCTTGATCAATTTAATATTTGTTTGACTTTTTAATTCATCATTAAGAGAATATGTCATCATTTTCTCCCACCCCAACTCGGGCTTATCTTTAGTGCGGATAGCGTAGGATGTACCACTATCTTGCTGCGAAAAATGAAAATCGACCTTGTCCCCATGTCGCTCACCTAAAAGCTTTTGGTTTATCGTAACATTCAGGGCCTTATTCAAAATTTTATTTTGCTCAAGTTCTCTAATCGACTCTAGCGCTGGCTCATACGCGTATACTCTACCTGTACTTTCTACAAGTGCTGACATTAAAAAAGTGTGAAATCCGATATTTGCACCAACATCTACCGCAATATCGTTAGGTTTTAAAAGCTTACAAAGTAAGCCTGATACGTCACTTTCATATAACAACCCTGTTTTAAGCCAATTATCAATAGTTTTATGATTTTGTTTTTCTTCATCAAGGATTAGACTAAAACTTTTATCTTTATTTTCATATGTATAACGGTCTGTTTCAGCATCATAGGCAAGGTTTATCGTATGCTTGAATTCAATTTTTGTAATTTTCACGTTGCACCTTTCGCATGCTGATTCGGTCTGTGGGTAAAGTTATTTGATACTATAATATATGATATGGATATTAAAATATTAGATTATGCGCCCCATTTGGCAAAACATTTTGAACGACTAAATAAAGAGTGGCTTATAAAATACTTTGATATTGAACCAGTCGATCAAAGAATATTTGATGACCCAGAAGCAGAGATAATTCGCAAACCTGGTTTCATATTGTTTGCTGAATCAAAGGGAGAGGTAGTAGGAACTGGGGCAATTATCAAAAGCGGCTGTAAATGGGAGTTGATAAAAATGGCAGTAAATGATCAATATCAAAGCCAAGGAATAGGAAGAATAATCGCCAGCCGATTAATAGAAAAAGCGCAATCACAAGGAGCACAAAAAATTTTCATAGTAACTAATACTAAACTAGACAAAGCAATCGGTCTTTACCTTAGTTTAGGGTTTAAAATAATTCATCGTGGATCTCATCCGAAATATCAACGTGGAAATTTACTTATGGAATTAACAATTACAACCTCTTTGATGGAGTAATAAATTGCAAAGATTTATTGTTCTGAAAGAAGCAAAAGAAGTAATTTTCTCGAAATACACAGAGACCATAACAGAACTGATCTATCAAACTGGCACTGAACTTTATAACTATCAATTTATATCGAAGAAGAATTGTTTCACAGCAATAAGTCAATCATGGTTACTACCACATTCCCTATTTGAATATCAAAATGCTACACTGGCAATCAAGGACGACAAGTTAATTGGTATTGAAATAGGTTTCCGTGGCGAAGAATTTAAGAGCAGGCGACAAGCAATGCACCCCATATGGAAAAAAATACCGAAAGATGATTTGGAGGTTATCAGTAAGCGGTCGAAAGAATGCAGCTATCTAACTCCCTTTATTCCTAATAATGTCTATTACGTGCTGACGCTGTCAGTGCTAAGTGGGGAGCAACGAAGGGGTGTCGGGAGAATGTTAATAAATAGCGCCATTAAAAAAGCTAGAAAGTTTGGTATACATAAAATTCACTTAGACGTTATTTCAACTTACAGTGCCGTGAGGTTTTATGAATCTTTTGGCTTTAAATGTGTTGTTCGTTCTTCAGCGCCTATACCAAAGCAAAATAACGTACCCACAATGATGCGTATGGCCCTTAATTTACAACCAACTCATAACTGACTAAACCATTGAATAAAATATTTTGTTTCTTTCCGCTTTTTCTTTTTTTCGTTGCTTACTCGTTATCTATCGACGACGAACACGCTAACAGTTTTACGCTATATCAATTATCAGATATTTCAGAATTCAGACCGCAAGATGGAATTCGTTATTCAAATATTCTGCCGAAAAAATATACAATTGAAGGGTCCCATATGGTCGTTCGCGTTTTAAACAATAAACAAATACATAAAACATGTCTTATAGAAACTATTAAGAATTGGCGATGTGAAGAGGGAAATTGGAATTTTGGAATAGAGAATGGGACCTATTTTTCAAATGCCTTACCTGAGGAAAATATAGTAGTTACAAAAATTCAGTATTCGCTAAATTGGTGTAGATGGTATTTAAAGGATGGAATAATTCCTTTTGTCACTAAATGCCCGTTAAACATTTTATTTGGTCCCTAGATGACTTGGCAAGTCAGACTCAAATTTCTTTTATTAAAATATTTTCAACACCGTTAATCTGGCTTTTCGTAGGTGTATGGTTTTTATAGTAGGCATAATGAGCCGAATATATAACCAGAGCAATTATAATCAGGCGAAATGCAAAGTACTTTGAAAACTTTCTATTTTCTTTAACGTAAGTAGTGAGGTGATATCCTCTAAGGTGCCAAAACGATTTGAGTTTGAAATATTTGAAAATATCATACGCCAAGAAGGAAAATTGTGTTATTACAACAAGAATTGATATTACAATTACCTCGACAATATTTGCCAGAAGAAACCAACCGATTATTCCGATAATACTAAAAAATAAAGCGAGAATAAATACGCTGGTACCCAAAAACACAAAAAACACAAAAAATATTGCCCCGAGTGCCGTAAGCGTGAAACCAATAAATATATCAATCATTAACGTAATATAACAATTTTATGCAGTTCTCAAATATAGTCTGTACATACATATTATAGTTGGTAAAATACATTTTTAACTTAAAAAAAGGGGGTGATCCAATGTCTAGTGATAAGGCCAATTTTGCGTTAAGTTCTGTTAAAAATAAGTTGCTTAAGGATTGGAACAAATTTTTTATTGCAGCCTATAAGTCGAGATAGGATAGAACTAAACCTTTAATACCAAATCACGGAGAGGGGCATAGCCCCTCTTTTACACCCATCTTTTATACTGGGTGCTAGTATTATTACTAGAAAATTTTCTAGTCGATATCCAAATTCTGACTTTCTTTACATTTTGCTCGGTAAGAAAATGCTTGTACACCAATTCCACAAGGTTGCATAAACTCTCGTATAATCGAAGCCCACAAAAAGCCTGTGGATAATTGAAGGATAAAAAGTTCTACCTCTAGAGCATCATAAAAAGCTGATTCTTGCAATTCCTTACCGTTCAGTTTAAGTGCTGTGATAAAATCAGAAGCATTGCTAACAAATTTTGTAGTATCCGTTATCAAAATATCCCCAAGGAGAGTTACTATTAAAGTAAAAAGCAATTTCTTTTATTTCTGATTTATTTTCATACGCGCACTTAAAAACAACCATATCGGGATTTTGTTCGTCGGCATGGACCTGTATCAGGAAAAAAAATAAAGCACAAAATAATACCATTAAACGATCAATACGCGGGGCCACGATTACACTTTGTAAAAGCCTTTATAACTTTCAGCTTTTTGTATGACTTCTTACTACCATGAGTTCAAAAAATAATTTCGAGACAAATAATATTAATTCAACTACTCCACCAAATGGAGCGTTGACAGAACAAATTACCTACGTGAAACATTATACAGATCGACTATTTTCATTCAGAACAAGTAGGTCCTCCTCACTCAGATTTCGTGCTGGTGAGTTCGTCATGATTGGGTTGCCGGGAAATCAGAAACCAATTTTTAGAGCATATTCTATTACGAGTCCCACTTGGGATGAAGAGCTAGAATTCTATTCTATCAAAGTTCCAGATGGACCATTAACAAGCCGACTTCAAAAAATAAAAGTTGGTGATGAAATTTTTATTCGAAAAAAAGCATCAGGTACTGTTGTTTTAAGTACTCTAATTCCTGGGAAAAATCTTTACCTTCTTTCTACTGGGACAGGAATAGCACCCTTTGCCTCTTTGATAAGGGAGCCAGAGACATATGAAAACTACCAATCGGTAATTCTTACTCATACCTGTAGACTAAAAGCAGAACTGGCATATGGATACGACATTGCAGAAGCAACGTACACTGATCCGCTAGTTGGTTCCGAAGCTAAAAATAAACTAAAGCATATAGCCACAACGACTCGCGAAGAAAGTCCAATAATGGGTAGAATTACGAAGCTCATAAAATCTAACAGACTATTTGATATCTTGGATGGTAATCCCTTAGATCCAAAAATTGATCGTGTAATGGTGTGTGGATCCATGGATTTTCTTCGTGATTCCAAGAGCATGCTTAATAACATGGGTTTCAAGGAGGGTTCACATAGAGAGCCGGGGACTTACGTGGTTGAAAGAGCATTTGTAGATTAACAGCTTCTCGAGGCATGATTTATTGAGTGTATAATCAGGGATCTTGTGGACTTAAGTCAAAATACAAAATGAAAAAATTATCTAAGATGCGCCTACCGTGCAATTTTCTCGTAATTGTCATATTTGTTTCTGTTATCAATTCCCCTAATCCTGTGCACGGAAACCTAGGTGACGAATTTGCCACAGCCGACTTCGAAAAACCTTTGGAGGCTATAAAAAGTGAATATACAACCATCCGTTAAAGCTATTTTTTTTGATTTTGGTGGCGTAATTACTGACAGCCCTTTTGAAGCTTTCAACCAATTTGAGAGAGGAAATAAGATTCCGTTGGACTTTATCAGAAAGGTAAATAGTATTAATCCAAATGAAAACGCTTGGGCTCAATTTGAAAAAAATCAGATTAATTTGGAACAATTTGATCAACTTTTCTCACTTGAAAGCGAGAAACTTGGATATAAAATTGCAGGAAAGAAAATTATTCAATTACTTAATGGGTGTATCCGACCACAAATGGTTTCTTTAGTAAAAAGATGCAAGAAAAAATATATCACTGCGTGTCTAACTAACAATATAAAGCCATCAAGTACAACTTCTTCTAACAGTGAAACCGCCAACCACAAAAAAATTCACCAAATTTTCCACCATGTAATTGAATCATCTAAAATTGGAGTTCGCAAACCAGAGGCTGCTTTTTATCGGCATGCATGTACTGAAGTGGGCGTTGAACCTACAAGCGTTATTTTTTTAGATGA
>PAHB01000038.1 GCA_002704665.1 Pseudomonadota bacterium | reverse complement strand
TCTAGCCAAATTGTTCCAGCCTCTAAGATGGTATCGGCTATCACAGGTTTTCCGGTACAGCCTAATAAAGCAATAGTTGGCGCCAATGCTTTTGCCCACGAGTCGGGTATTCATCAAGATGGCGTTATAAAGCATAGGGAAACTTATGAGATTATGAGGGCAGAGGATGTTGGGTGGTCCACCAATCAATTGGTTCTCGTAAAACATTCTGGTCGAACTGCGTTCAAGCAGAGATTAGCTGATTTGGGGATTAAAATTGATACAGAGGAGGCTTTAAACGTAGCGTTCAGAGAGTTTAAAGATTTGGCTGATAAAAAGCATGAAATCTTCGATGAAGATTTGATGATGTTAGCGACCGATAACGTTAGAGGGGAAACCGCCGAAAAATATAAACTTCTATCCATGAAGGTACTAACTGAGACGGGTGAAGTCCCAATAGCTCGATTAGTTTTAAGCATTGATGGGCAAGAAAAATCATCGGAGGCTACTGGTAGTGGTCCGATAGATGCAACATTCAAAGCAATAGAGTTAGTTTTATCTAGTGGCGTTGATCTCGAGCTTTATTCGGTTAACGCAATAACCCGTGGAACAGATTCACAAGGAGAGGTTGGTGTAAGATTATCAAAATCGGGTAAGGTAGTAAACGGCCAAGGAGCGGATACGGATATAATTGTGGCATCTGCAAAGGCCTATCTTGATGCTCTAAACAAGCTAAGCGCAGGAATGGATAGGATTAATCCTCAAAGCTAAATGTTTTCCGTTTCAATATTGTGTATAGATCTTTGTGAGGAGAGGTTGTGCGAGGGGGGTGAATAGGGCTACAGTATAAGGCTGAAGTTTGAATTCATTGATTATATCTTCTGTAATATGGTTTGGCCTTTTGGGGTAGGTAAAACTAGATATTTTATGTGCGCAGTGAATCTCCGTAACAAAGGAAAGTAGATTTATATGAAAAAAAAGCTGCTAAGTTTTGTGGTTTTATCGATTTTTTTTGTTACCGTTTTCGTGGGCTGCGGTGCTTCCGATAGTGTTTCTTCAAAAGCAGAATCGGTTAAAGCGGCTGAGGGTAAGGCAAAAAAGGAAAAACCCCCGAGGGGTTTGCCCGTAAAAGCTGAAAAAGTCCGAGTAGAAAGAGTAGTAGATAAAGTCACGGCTATAGGTTCTCTCTTGGCGGAGGAGTCGGTGGTTATTCGCCCCGAAATAGACGGAAGAATCACATTTTTGCATTTTGCTGAAGGCCAAGCTGTGAAAGCGGGGGCGCAGCTGGTAACTATTGATAGCTCTGAATATACTGCACAACTAAATGCCATTAAGGCGGACTTGCGAACAGAGCAACAAAGGTTTGACAGACTCCAGGAGTTATTTGAACAGGAATTCATAAGCAAAGAAGCATTGGATATTCAGCAGGGAGCCGTCGAAAAGCTTGCTGCAAGAGTTGAGGAGGCACTGTCAGTTTTAAACAAAACAAAGATTACTGCTCCATTCTCTGGAATCTTAGGACTTAGAGAAGTTAGTCCGGGGGCCTACGTGCGAGCAGGCGCCGATATTGTAAGGTTGGAAAATATATCCTCCATAAAAGTTGATTTTAGGGTACCCGAAGTGTACCTATCCCAGATTAAAGGAAGGCCTCAAGTCTCTTTAAAGCTGGATGCTTACCCCAAGGAGAACTTTAGTGGCAGAGTTTACGCTGTTCAGCCGGCGGTTGATGAGACTACCCGGACGGTCTTAATGCGGGCTAGGATTTCAAATAAACTTGGAAAGTTGAAGCCGGGCATGTTTGCTCGAGTTTCACTCACACTTGATATAAGGCCCAATGCAATAACGGTGCCTGAGCAGGCTTTGTGGCCACAAGGTACTCAAAATTACGTTTTTAAAGTGGTTAATGGGATTGTGAAATTAACGGAAGTGGTTGTTGGTAAAAGACAACCTGGAACTGTCGAAATCAACAGTGGGTTAGAGTCAGGGGATGTTGTTGTAACCGAGGGGCAGATTAAATTGAGAGATGGTGCTCCCGTTATGGTTCTGGGCAGCGGAGGACCGGATGGGCAAAAGAAAATGCCCTCGGGCGATACGCCTAAATCGGATAGAAAAAGTTAGGATTTAGTAAACTATGGGCTCGGTGCTAGTATGATTATCTCGGATATCTCGATTAGAAGGCCAGTTTTGGCAACGGTTATGAGTTTGATAATTGTTCTTTTGGGGTTGATATGTTTTGATCGGTTATCTGTCAGGGAGTACCCGAAAATTGATCCTCCTACTGTTTCAGTGCGAACTGTCTACAAAGGGGCTACGGCAGAGATAGTCGAGAGCGTTATTACCACCCCTATTGAGGATGCTCTTTCAGGGATAGAGGGTATCAAAACTATAAAGTCCCAAAGTCGTGAAGAGGTCAGCAAGATCACAGTCACATTTAATATAAAACGAGATGTGGATGCTGCAGCGAACGACGTAAGGGACCGGGTTTCGAGGGTCAAAGTGTTGCTGCCTAGTCAGGCTGACGATCCAGTGGTTCGAAAAATTGAAGCCGATGCTTGGCCAGTAATGTGGATCGCTGTTACTAGTGACCGCCACTCTCCGATGGAACTATCGGACTACAGTGACAGATATCTTGTTGATCCGATCAAGACCGTTCCCGGTGTGGCAACCGTGATAATCGGAGGTGAGAGAAAATACGCGATGAGAATATGGTTGGATCGTGATCGTTTAGCGGCTCTTGGTTTGAGCGCGCAAGACGTGGAGCGGGCACTATATCAGCAAAACTTGGATTCTCCTGGAGGGCGCATTGAAAGTTCAGAGAGAGAATTGACTGTCTTGGCAAAAACCGACCTAGGCAGCCCAGAGGCGTTCAATAACATGATTATAAAAGAGAGTGATGGGTACCCTATTAGGCTTAAAGATGTTGGATATGCGGCGCCAGGACCCTACGAGAATAGAAAGATAGTGCGGGTTAGAGGCAATGAGGCGATTGGATTAGGAGTGGTAAAACAGTCTACTGGTAACACTTTGGCGATTGCGAAAGGAGTTAGAGAGCTGGTCCCGAAACTTGCAGCGGGATTACCTGAAGGTATGAGCGCGTATGTGGTTGTAGATAACTCTGAGTTCATTGATGCATCAATATTGGCTGTTTTTAAGGTCCTTTTAGAGGCGCTGGCCCTAGTAGTCTTGGTTATTTTTGTTTTTTTAAGAAACATCAGAGCTTCTTTTATTCCTGCGATTACAATTCCCGTCTCACTTATTGGCTCCTTTTTCTTCTTATACGCGATGGGTTTTTCTGTAAATGTTTTAACTTTATTGGGGATTGTACTCGCGGTGGGGCTAGTCGTTGACGATGCAATAGTGATGCTTGAAAATATTCACCGACAAGTGGAGGGGGGTGAATCGCCTTATAATGCCGCATTGATTGGTTCTAAAGAGATTGGGTTTGCGGTAATGGCAATGACAATCACTTTGGTAGCGGTGTTTGCTCCATTGGTTTTTATGAGTGGAAGAGTTGGTCAATTATTCATTGAATTTGCTTTGACGGTTGCTGCGGCCGTTCTTGTTTCTGGATTTGTTGCCCTCACCTTAACCCCTATGATGTGTTCAAAGCTCCTGAAAGACAGTGATAACCGAGGAAAGTTTTATTTAACTACCGAACGTTTTTTCCATAGTATGAATTCCGGATACCGTTTTTTATTGAGAGGTGCTCTGAGAGCTAGCACCCTTATTGTGGTTTTGTTTTTCGGGATTTTTGCGGGAATGACTTGGTTATTTTTAGAACTCAAGTCGGAGTTATCACCCGTAGAGGACAGAGGAGTATTTATGGCCTTTGCTGTCGCGCCCGAGGGATCTACTATGCAATACACCGACCGTTACATGCGGGTTATTGGTCAAATGATTAACGAGATCCCGGAGGTTGACACCCTTTTTGAAGTGGTCGCTCCTGGTCTGGATAGACCAAATCCGGTCAACTTTGCAATTGGGTTTGCTGTATTGAAACATTGGGATCAAAGAAACAAAAAACAGATGGAAATTACAAAGGAACTTACTCCTAAGTTGTTTGGCGGATTACCCGGCGTAATTAGCTTTTCAGTAAATCCACCCTCTCTCGGAGCAAGCTTTCTTTCGAAACAAGTTGAGTATGTGGTTTATGGGACAAGTTATGCCGAATTGCAGGGCCACGTTAACAAGATTATGGCGGAAATGTCGAAATATCCCGGGGTTAACGGACTAGATACTGACCTAAAACTCAATAAACCGCAGCTTAAGGTGAATGTTGATCGTGATAAAGCAGCTGCTCTTGGAGTCTCAATGGATAATATTGGCAGTACTTTGGAGATTTTGCTTGGTGGTAGAAACGTTACTCGCTACAAGCGAGAGGGAAAGCAATATGATGTTGTGGTCCAAATGGAAGAGCAGGACCGTCGACAGCCGACGGACCTTACCTCGATTTATGTTCGGAGTTCAACAGGCGATTTAGTTCAATTGTCTAACATTGTTCAGCTCGTTGAGTCGGTTGCTCCAAAGGAGCTTAACCACTTTAACAAATTTCGTGCAGCTACTATTACAGGCAATGTTAGTCCTGGGTACAGTTTGGGAGACGTGCTAGACAAGATGGATGACGTGGCTGAGGAAATGCTTCCACCTGGGATAATAACGGATCTCAACGGACAGTCTCGTGAGTTCCGCGAAACTGGTATGGATATGTACGTGACGCTAGTACTAGCCCTGATATTCATCTATCTGGTATTAGCTGCACAATTTGAAAGTTTTGTGGGACCTTTTGTTATCATGCTCACCGTTCCACTCGCGTTCACCGGAGCTTTATTAGCAATGTACGTCAACTCTAAGATGGGTGGAGGAGGAAGCTTGAATGTATATACTAGGATAGGCTTGGTAATGCTGGTGGGACTTATAACAAAACATGGTATATTGATTGTAGAATTTGCTAACCAATTAAGAAGACGGGGTCTTCCTAAATTTGAAGCCACGGTTGAGGCATGCTCACTCAGACTACGTCCAATTCTAATGACGACTTTTGCTACAGTCTTAGGAGCACTGCCTTTGGCATTGTCAGTGGGCGCAGGCGCAGAAGCGCGACAGGCAATAGGGTGGGTGATAGTTGGAGGAATGGCGCTGGGTACTTTGCTAACATTGTTTATTATTCCAGTTTTCTATTTAATAATTGTCAGAAAAACTCCACATATCGAGAAGGATGGTAATCTGGGAACAACAGTCGCAGGGAGTGTTTCGTAGCGGATCGATGTTTAAAACAAAATAAAACGGGGACCAAAATATTGCGGCAGGATAGCTTGAAGGTTTTGAACAAACGGATAGATTACCTTTGGATTGATAACGCCTCTGACAATTCATCACGCATTTCAACTAATCAAGTAATCGTTTTTCTTCATGAAGGGCTAGGCTCTATAGCAATGTGGAAAAAATTTCCATCACTGCTTGTAAAATTGACTAACAGTAATGCATTTGTGTACTCACGGCATGGTCACGGATCATCTGAAAAGTTGGATATTCCTCGAAATAAAGATTATTTGCGTAACGAGGCAATCGAAATACTTCCGAAAATTCTTGATTTTTTCGGTATTAAGAAACCAATACTGGTAGGGCATAGTGATGGCGCCAGCATCGCATTAATATATGCATCAAAGAACAGTCATAATTTGGCTGGATTAATCGCCATAGCTCCACATGTTTTTGTCGAGGAGCTTACGTTATCAGGAATTAGGCAAGCGCGTACGCAATTCCAAAACGCACGGTTCAGAGAAAAATTATCTGCTTATCATACTGATACAGATGATTTGTTCTCGCAATGGAGCAATGTATGGTTGAGTACTGAATTTGGGGAATGGAATATCGTTGAGAGCCTTTCCCAAATTTCTACACCGCTTTTAATAATTCAAGGTGAAAACGATCAATACGGGTCTTTGAGTCAAATCACCGCTATTGAAAACACTATCCCATTCTCGGTTGAGAAAGAAATAATACCGAACTGCGGGCACAGCCCTCACCTTGAGTATCCAGACCAAACGTTGGAGGTAATAAAAAAATTTCTTGATAACTCATGTACAACAGCAAGGGCTAAAGACTGAAAATTTTTCCCGGGTTCATAATGTTGAGTGGATCCAGAGATTTTTTTATTTCTCGCATAACTCCCACTGATTCCCCGTGCTCCGCAGTCAAAAATTTCATTTTCCCCAGTCCTATTCCGTGCTCCCCAGTGCAAGTGCCGTCCATTGCTAGCGCTCTCATAACTAGTCTGTCGTTGAGCCTTTCGGCCTCTTCAAGTTCTTTGGGATCTTCTCTGTTAATTACAAAGCCTAGATGGAAATTTCCATCTCCCACATGTCCAACCAAAGGAGCGATAAGAAAACTATCTTTAAGGTCTTCTTTGGTTTCCAAAATACAGTTCGCAAGGTTAGAAATTGGAACACAAACGTCAGTAGCCCAAACTTCGCAACCTGGTCTGATAGATTTTGTTGCGTAGGTTACATCATGCCTAGCTGCCCAAAGTTTAGATCTTTCCTCTGGTTTTGTGGTCCATTTAAATTCGCCTCCTGTGTTATCAGATGCGATGGTTTGGACAAATTCCGCTTGTTCTTTTACCCCATTTTCGCTTCCGTGGAATTCTAGAAAAAGAGTATCTTTCACTGCATAATTGAGGTCGGAGTATTTATTTACTGCATCCATCTGTACGTCATCAAGCAATTCGATACGTGCGATTGGTATTCCCATTTGTATAGTTTGGATCACAGTGTCTATGGCTCCCTTTAAATCATCAAATGAACAGACAGCAGACGCCATAGCTTCGGGGATACCATAAAGTTTTAAAGTTACTTCAGTAATAATTCCAAGTGTCCCCTCGGAACCGACGAAAAGTCTGGTCAAATCATACCCTGCGGCTGATTTCCTAGCTCGTCTCGAGGTTTTTATAATTCGCCCATCTGCAAGGACTACGGTTAAACCAAGAACATTTTCTCTCATTGTTCCGTATCTTACTGCGTTAGTACCAGAGGCCCTTGTGGCAGCCATCCCACCAAGAGAAGCATCTGCTCCGGGATCAATAGGGAAAAAAATACCTTGGTCCCTGATATGTTCATTGAGTTGTTTTCGCGTTACTCGGGCTTGAACAGTGCAGTCTAAATCTTCCACATTGACACGAAGAACCTGATTCATTCTGTCCAAGTCTACGACTATTCCTCCATGGTGGGGAATAACATTTCCCTCCAGGGAAGTGCCGGTGCCATAAGCTATTATGGGTGTTTTATATCTAGCGCAAACAGTTACAATCTTGGAAACTTCTTCGGTGGTATGTGGAAATATTACCGCGTCCGGTTTATGGGGATGATGCCATGACTCGTCCCTACTGTGAGTGTCTCTTACACTGACGTTAGTTGTTATTCTGTCGGCAAAAATATTTGTTAGTTCGTCAATAGCTGTGGATAGGCTCTCTTGTGCAACGGACATTTTTTCCCCCTCTTGGTGTGGATTCCGAATTTTAAGTTACTAAGAATTTTTTTACTGCTTTCTCATTCCATGATACCCCGGATCCTGGAATATTTGGAGGCTCGACAAAACCATTATTTACTTGAATCGGATTTTCTAACACTGGATTTGCCCAGTCCATGTATTCAAGCCAGTGGCATGTAGGAGTTACAGCTAGTAAGTGACAACTAATTTCTGGGAACAAATGGCTTGACAAATCAATGTCATTTACATGCGCAATTGCCGCTGCGCGTAACCACCCAGTGACTCCGCCAATTCTTTGAACGTCTGGCATGTAGAAGTCAGCAGCCATTACGTCTATAGCTTTCTGCATCTCATAGGTGTTAATTAGATTTTCTCCGATCTGAAGAGGAGTGGTTATTTCGGAGGCAATTCTTGCGCACCCCTCATAATCGTCATGCCTTATTGGATCTTCTATCCAATCAAGCCCTTCATAATCGAGTGATCGACACCTATAGATAGCCTCGTTGACATTTAGGCTTTGGTTAAAGTCACACATCAGTGAAATATCTTCACCTATGGAATCTCGTATATTGTTGAGTGTTTTTAGGTCGTCTTTAAAATTTGGTCTTCCTACCCTAGCCTTTATTGCTTGGAAACCGCCCTCTGCTACCAAATTAATGGCCTCTTTACCAATTTTTTCGGGGTCTTGTATAAATAGACCACAACTGTTGTAAGTTGGAATTGGTTTTATGGAGCCACCTAAAACGCGGCATAAAGGTTGTCTGAGATACTGGGAGAATGCGTCCCAAAACGCCATGTCTAATCCAGATAACACTTGACCTAGAATACCTCCGGTGTTGTGTATCCTAAATTTCTTTTTCAAATAGTTATCAAGTTCTAGGGGTTCAATAATTTGGTTAGCCAGAAGTGGTTTGATCCCTTCAATACATTCTACAGTAGGAGACAACATCGCCTTTGAGTAGACAAACAAGTACGAATGCCCGATCAAATCTTCATTTGTTTCTATGTCTATTAACACTAATGCGCAATCCTCAATTTTAGCACTTGCTGTAGTCGGCGGGATGCGAAACGGCACTAAAACTGGTCTTGCTTTAACATCGACAATTTTAAATTTAGAAATATCCATAATCTCTCTTATTTTAGATTTGAAGCATTGGATGTCGTCCATCTTTGTGAAGTTTGAGGGACGCAAAAATAAATTTGTTTGCGGGAGTCGGTATTCCTAATTCTCTGCCCATTTTTACTACCGAACCTGCAAACCAAGGCAGTTCTAATTTGTTATGACGGCGCAGGTCGCCACACATCGAAGCGACCATTTGTGGCGGAAGTTTGGAGATGTGTTGGAATTGATTTTGTAAAATATCCTGCGGAAAGCGAGCCCCTTTGAGTCTTCCCACTTCAATGACTTCTTCCATAATTTCTTCCATTAGTTGCCTTGTATCAGGATCCTCTCGATTTGGACCTATTGGTAGCCGCGTAAGGGCAGTTATAGACGACATGGTAACAAGTAGTACGAATTTTTCCCAAATAGCTGTGTGGATATCACTCGATAGTTCGGCGGAAATGTTAGCACTTTGGCATGCTTGAAAGAAAGCAACTGATCTTTCTGACTTCTCACCATTTAGTTCTCCAAAAACCAACGCCGCCATTTTACCGTTATGCCTAACAATTCCTGGTTCCTCAATTAGGGCAGCTATTTTTGAAACTCCCCCCAACACGTGCCTTTTGTCAATTGTTTCTATGAGAGTGTCGACTGCTACAACCCCGTTTTGAAGCGAAATGACCCCTGTATTTGGTCCAAGAAGTGGCTTGAGGATTGATACCGCTCCCTCTGTCGCCCAAAGTTTTACTGCAATGAGAACAATATCTACAGTACCGACCTCACTAGGGTCTTGGGAACAATTAAGATTTTTTAGGTGCAGGTCTCCAAGTGGAGAAAAAACCTTTAGCCCTACTGTTTTCATTTTTTGCAGGTGCTCGCCCCTTGCGATAAAATACACACTGTGTCCGGCATCTGATAGTCGAGCCCCAAAGTATCCTCCTACACCCCCCGCTCCGATTATTGCTATTTTCATTTTTTTACCTTGGAATACGCTTTTAAAGTATTGGGCTATAATAATAACGTATTAATATAACATTTTCCCGTAATGCATTTCTTATAATCACAGGCAGTTGAATAATGTCATCGGACGTTAAAAATTCTATCAGCAAAAATTTCAATTTGGCTCAACGAATGGAGGAGATTAATTCCTTCTTAGTTGTGGATTTTATAACTCGGGCAAAAACACTCGAAGAACAAGGAAAAAGTATAATAAATCTAGCGGTTGGTGAGCCTGATTTTCCGACGCCTGAACCCCTAATCAAGGCAGCAATAATTGCCCTCGAAAACAACCAAATCAAATACACTCCGTCGCTAGGTGGGAGTGTATTACGAGAAGAGTTGGCTGGGTGGTACCGAACCAGATATGAGGTGGATATTGATCCAAATCGTGTAGCTGTTACCAGTGGTTCAACAGCTGCTCTGGTTTTGGTAATGGGAGTGATACTATCTCCTGGAGATGAGGTTCTGATGGCTGATCCGGGGTACCCTTGCAATCGAAACATAGTTAGAGCTATGGAGGGTAGAACCATAAGTGTGCCGGTGGGACCTGATACGAGTTACCAGTTAACCGCGGAGTTAATTAAAAAAAATTGGACCCAAAATACTGTTGCGGCTCTTGTTGCATCTCCCTCAAACCCAACCGGCACTTTGGTTTCAGATAGGGAGCTACGGCTTATGCATAAGGTAGTGCAAGGTTTTGGTGGATCGCTAATTGTCGATGAGATTTATCACGGGTTAACTTTTGGCATAGACGCGAAATCTGCGTTAAATTTTACAGAAAATGTTTTCGTGATAAATAGTTTTTCAAAATATTTTGGTATGACAGGTTGGAGACTAGGGTGGGCCGTTGCGCCAAAGCCTTTTATCCCGGAGTTGGAGAAGTTGGCGCAGAATTTGTATATTTCTAATTCTGATATTGCTCAGCAGGCTGCGTTGGCAGCTTTCCGACCGGAGACAATAGCGATAGCAGAGAAAAACCGTGCCGAATATGAAAAGCAAAAAAATTATTTGCTCCCAAGATTAAGGGAAATGGGATTTATAATTCCCGTAGATCCCCAAGGGGCATTTTATATCTATGCGGACTGCTCGAATTTTACTAATGATAGTTATCGATTTTGTGTGGAGATATTAGAAACGGTAGGAGTGGCTATAGCCCCTGGGGCTGACTTTGGTGAATTTAGAGCCAAACACCACGTGAGATTTTCCTATCCTAAGCCGATTAAGGTTCTTAGCGAAGGTTTGGAAAGGTTGGAAAAGTTTTTAAAAAGTTAATTCTGGTTTTTTTTATCATAAAAAAACTTCAAGAAGGATAATTTATGAGTAATTTTATGGTTGGACTTGAAAGAAAGGTTATTGTGGCGAATAACTTGAACATTAATGTTTGGGTAGGAGGAAAAGGCCCTTCATTACTTCTTCTTCATGGTTATCCTCAGACTTCCCAAATGTGGAGAAAAGTGGCCCCAAAGTTATTAAATGAATTTTCGGTTGTTTGTCCTGATTTACGCGGTTATGGAGATACCGAAAAACCTCACAGTGGTTATGACAAAAGAACCATGGCAAAGGACATGGCTGAGCTGATGTTGAATCTTGGCCATAAACAGTACGCTGTTGTGGGGCATGACAGGGGAGCAAGGGTTGCGCATAGATTGGCTTTAGATTGGCCTGATTATGTGAAAAAGCTTGTAGTTATTGACGTGGTGCCGACTCATACAGTTTTTAAACATACGAACCAAGTTTTGGCCACCACGTATTGGCATTGGTTTTTTTTTCAAGCTTTGGATCTGCCAGAGACAATGATTTCACAAAGTCCAGAGCCGTTTTTAAGATATATTCTACGTTCGTGGAGTGTTAGTGCCGATTTCATCGAGGAGGAAATGTTTAGGGAGTATCTTAGAGCGTTTACTTTGCCCGGAACAATCCGGGCCACCTTGGAGGATTACAGAGCGGCAGCTGGGATAGATTTGGAGCACGATGAGGCTGATTTCGACAAAAAAATTCGGTGTCCTGTTTTGGTATTATGGAGTCAGGCTAATAAAACCATGGGTTTATTTGATGTGGTAAAAAGTTGGCAAGAAAAAGCTGAAAAAGTTTCGGGGGAATCAATGAACAGCGGCCATTTTATTCCAGAAGAAGTTCCAGAGGAGCTTCTAAATCACTTGCGTTCTTTCCTTGTAAATGTTGAGAACTAAATTTTAAAACTTGAGTCCTTAGGTTAGGAGGCGTGGTCAATTATGAATAAGTTTTTAAGTACTATTTTTTTTGTTTTTTGTACTTCAACCGTTTTTTCTGTGGAGCAGGAAGAAACTTACACCGATCTTGTGCCTGGGGTAGGGATGTTAGAGCCCTCAAATTTAGCCGAGTTGGCTCGTAGGGGTGACGTTAGAGCTATTAACAATATAGGGCTGCTTTGGGCTAAAGGGTACGATGACAAACAAAGTTTTAAAGAAGCCCTGCGTTGGTGGGAAGAAGCTTCAAAGCAAGGGTACACAGTTTCAATGAACAACATTGGCCTGCTCTACGCCAATGGACACGGTGTGGATCTTGATATGGAGCAGGCTTTCAACTGGTGGCATCAAGCCGCTTTTTTGGGAGATGCTTGGGCTATGAATTCCGTAGGGGATTGTTACGAAAATGGAGATGGAGTTTCTCGAGACTTTACCCAAGCAATGACATGGTACAAAAGTGCAGCAGAGCAGGGTGAGCCGCTTGCGATGTACAATATTGGAAATATGTACGAACTCGGAAAAGGAATTCAGAAGAATAATTCGGAGGCGATGTCTTGGTTTCAGCAATCAGCCAACCACGGCGACCCCTCAG
>PAHB01000037.1 GCA_002704665.1 Pseudomonadota bacterium | reverse complement strand
TATTTAATATTTCTTTATTCATATATTTTTAATGTAACCTACTTATTTAAAATCTCAATACCTGGGAGTGATTTTCCTTCTATAAATTCAAGAAAGGCTCCTCCACCTGTTGAAATAAAAGAAAAATGTTCAATTGTTTGAGCATTTTTCAAAGCTGATATAGTATCCCCTCCACCTGCAACGGAAAAAAACCTATTTTTATTTAAAGTTTTAACTGAACCAGATACAAAGTTTGTTCCATTATCAAAAGGTTTTTTTTCAAAAAAACCTAATGGTCCATTCCACAAAAGTTTTTTAGATTTTATTATTTCATTATAAAAATCTTTTCTCGTTTTTGGACCGATATCATATATAATTTGATTATTCTTTACATTATTTATATCTATACTAAAATTTTCTTCAGAATCCTCAGAATCAACAACGATAACATCATTTGGGAGTATTATTCTATCATTAAATTTCCTTAAAATTTCCTTTGCATTTGAAGACATTTTGGGTTCACAAAAAGATTTTCCAATATTTAATCCCTTTGCATATAAAAATGTATTAGCCATAGCACCACCAATAAGTAATTTATTGAACTTTTTTAATAAGTTTTCAATTATACCAATTTTAGAAGATACTTTAGATCCTCCAAGTATAGCTATCGACATTGTTGTTTCAAAGTTCTTAATAATGCTATTAAGATTTTTAAGTTCATATTCAAATATTTTTCCTGGAAAAGATGGAAGAAAAGTAGCTATCCCAGTTATTGATGCATGGTTTCTATGACATGTTGCAAACGATTCATTTAAGAAAATATCTGCATAGCTTGCTATTTTTTTTGAGAAATTTAAATCATTGTTTTCTTCTTCTTTATAAAATCTCATATTTTCAAGTAAGAGAACAGAACCAGGTTCTAGTTTTTTAATTTCTTTTTCTACTTTTGGACTCATAATATTATCATTAGAAAAAAGAATAGTTTTTCCAATATTTTTTTCTAAATGTGGAAGGATTTTACTTAAACTTAAACTATTATCGATTTTTCCACCTGGACGACCAAGATGAGAGAGAAGAACAAGTTTACTATTTCTTGCAATTAATTGCTTTAATGTTGGAATTATCTTTTCCATTCGAGTAAAATCGCTAATTTTGCCATTAATAATTGGCATATCTAAATCAACTCTCACTAAACAAACTTTATTATTAGTAAATTCTAAAACATCTTGAAAATTTTTTTTTAAATTGACCATTTATTTAAAGTATTTTTCTAAAATTTTTTTTACTATTTTATTTTCTTCAAAACCAAAATATTCAAATAATTCTTTAGCCTTACCAGATTCTCCAAATTTTTCCATACTAAAAATTAGATCATTTTCTCTAAGATATTTGTACCATCCACTACCTGAAGCTGCTTCAATTATAATTCTTGGATTATTACCAAGTATTTTATTTTTATATGTTGAGGTATTTTTTTCAAATAACTCTACACATGGCATTGAAACTAGATTAGACATAATATTCTTTTTTACAAGTATGTCCTGAACCTTTTTTGCAAGACTAACTTCTGACCCGGTAGCAATAAATGTTATTTTTGATTTTACATTTTTTTTAATAAAGTAAGCTCCTTTTCTGGAGAAATTAGTATTAACTTTTTTTCTAAGCAAAGGTAAGGACTGTCTTGATAAAATTAATGCTGTTGGTGTTTTGTTTTCCTCTATTGCAATTTCCCAGCACTCAAACGTTTCTATAGCATCACAAGGCCTCAGCACTAATAAATTTGGTATACTTCTCAAACCTTCTAATTGTTCAATAGGTTGATGTGTTGGACCATCTTCACCAAGTCCAATAGAGTCATGAGTAAACACATAAATCACTCTTTGCTTCATAATAGCAGACAATCTAATTGAGTTTTTACAATAGTCAGAAAAAATTAAAAATGTACCACCATAGGCTATAAAGCCTCCATGCAAAGATATCCCATTCATTGCCGCAGCCATTAAATGTTCTCTAACTCCATAGTAGATGTAGTTAACTTTTTTACCATTTGATTTTGAGGAAGAAACTTTTGTCAAATTTGAACCAGTTAAATCAGCTGATCCTCCTAAAAAATTATCGATATATCTGGAAAAAAACTCTATTGAATTTTGAGATGATTTTCTTGTAGCTTCGTTAATATTGTTTTTAACAATGTTTGAGAGAAAAGTATTAGTGGTTTTTTTTCTTTTATAAGCTTTTTTTTTAAATTGATTTAGGAACTCCTTTTTTAATTTATTTTTTTCTAGTCTTCCATTCCATTTTTTTACTTCTAATTCTCCTCTTTTGCCAACTTTTCTCCATAATTTTAGTATATTTTCTGGAACAGAAAAGGCTTTAGAATTAATACCCAGAGCTTTTTTTGTTATTTTTATTTCATTTTTTCCAAGTGGAGAACCATGTGAATCAGATTTGCCGGATTTATTTGGAGAACCAAAACCGATTATTGTTTTAAATGCAATTAGTGATGGTTTTGTTGAATTTTCTATTTTTTTAAAAGCATTATTGATTTCTGAAAAGTTATGACCATCAACTTTTAGTGTATTCCAATTAGAAGCCTCAAATCTTTTTATATGATTGTCAGATGTTGTTAAACTTGTGCTTCCATCAATAGAAATTCCATTGTCATCAAATAATACAATTAATTTTTTTAACTTTTGATGACCAGCCAGTGATATTGCTTCTTGAGAAATACCTTCCATTAAGCAACCATCTCCTACCAAGGCCCAGGTTTTATGATCAACAATTGATTTACCAAATTTTTTACATAGGATTTTCTCTGATAAAGCCATACCAACTGCATTAGCTAGGCCCTGACCTAGTGGTCCAGTTGTAGTTTCAATACAGTCTAAAAGTCCATATTCAGGGTGACCAGCGGTCTTGCTTCCAAGTTGTCTAAACTTTTTGATTTGATTTATATTAATATCTTTATATCCAGTTAAATACGCAATTGCATACAGTAACATTGAACCATGTCCAGCAGAGAGAACAAATCTGTCTCTATCATGCCATTTTGGATAAAGTGGGTTGTATTTCAAATAATTTGAAAATAATACAGTGACGACATCTGCCATTCCTAGAGGTAAACCTGGATGTCCAGAATTAGATTTTTCAATAGCATCCATGGATAGTGATCTTATGGCATTAGCCATTTCTCTCAATAAGGTTGTATCAATTATTTTTTTCACGAAAATTATAATATATTAGTTATTTAAAATAAAATTACCAAAAGACCTTGGTCCTCCACTAACAGAAACTTTTTTAATTAAACTATAATCTAAAAGATTTATAATTGCTACTTCATCATCAAACCAACAAGCAACAACTATAAAATTATTTTTATAATTAATATTTATTCCTTCAGGATATTCACATAACTCTTTTAACTCTTTAACTACTGTAAAATTTTCTGCATCAATTATTGAGATACTATTACTTCTTTGATTACTGACAAATAACTTATTATTTTTATAATCTATAGCTACTTGATATGGCCATTTTCCAACCTTAACATTTTTAAGCAATTTTTTTTTTTTATAATCAATTATAGATACTGAATTTGATTGAACATTAGTAACATAAATTAAATCTCTAGAATGATCTAGAAAAACACCAAAAGGTGAACTTTCAACTTTTATATTTTTTTTGATCTTATAATTTTCTGAACTAATTATAGAAATATTATTACTATCTCTGTTAGCGACAATAATATCACCGTTAATTGGGTGGACATCAATTCCAGCAGGAGATTTTCCAACATTAATATTGGCTATTAATTTTTCAGTCTTTGTGCTTATTACACTAACTAAATTATCATACCAGTTAGTTACGTATATTAACTTTTTATCAATAGAAACTTTAATGCCTAATGGACTATTTCCAGCACCTATAAATTTCTTTTTATTATTATTGAAATCTAATATTAAAATATTATTACTTTCAGGGTTAGCAATATACGCAATTTTATTTTTTTCATCTAAATCTATTCCAGCAGGCTTTTTCCCTCCTTTAAATGATGAAATTATTTTATATTTTTCTAGTTCGATTAAATCAATACTATTTGTTAATTGATTAGTAATAAATGCATATGATCTGTCTTTAATTAAATTTGGTAGTTCATCAGAAAAACAGCTGAATGATATGAAAATTATAAAAAAAAAATCATTATTCTAATTTAGACTTAATTCCCTTTAATGATTTATTAACAAATGATAAAACTTTCTTTTTGGAATTTTCATCATTTAATTCCTCTGGTGGATCATTTCCCATAAAACCTCTATAAAATGCAGCTTTAAATTTTAAATTTGATTTATTATCATTACCTTCTATTTTGGAAACACTCAGAGTAGCAGAGTAGCTATTAACTGGCATAATAGAATTATCTGTTTCTAAAATTCTCCAGCTAATAATTTTTCTTTCATAGTTTAGTTTTTCTAAAGTCTGAGATATTTTTTTATTTTCACTAAAGTTAATAATTCTCTTAGAACCAATTTCTTTGCCGTCTGATGAAAATGATTTTACATCTGGATGCCAATTATAGTTACTAAAGTCACTTATCATACTCCAAACCTTTTGAGGGCTAGCATTTATTTCAATAGACTCAATTACTTTCTGTCTTGAAGGACCATGAGCAATAGAGAAATCAAAAAAAAGAAGACTAATTAAAAAAGTAAATGATAGAATTAATTTCATTTAAATAGACTTTTTAGATTGATTTTTATTAATACTAACTACGTTTTTATCGTCATTGAAAGTTTTAGAGAAATTTAACTGAGCTTTATTTAGAGAGTTTATAGCATCTTGAACATGATTCATAACTTCAACATATTCTAAATTTTTGGTATTTTTGAAATCATCCATTGTTTTCCAGTTAAATTTAATTAGTTTATTTTGAATTTCGAATAAAAATTTTAAAGCATAACTCTGTTTTTTTTGTTCTTTATTTTTTTTTTCATAAAACATAAATTCCTCCGTTTTAAGTAATATATATTAATTTTCTACAACTTTAAAACGTTTTTGATCTTCTAACACAGAAAGAGCAACAACAAACTCTGAAGTCTCATCATTAATATTTACAATTGAAGCATGAACTTTTCCATTAAGATTTTTAAGTCTAACAATTCTAAACTTTTCACCTTGATAGAAACTATTTGTTATTTTTTCTAAAATATCATTAACAACTAAGGCCATATATATTATTACTAGGTTAAAATTACTAATTAATTAATTCACTTATAAACATAATGTTATGAATATATTAAAATATCCAGTTAATTATTTATTAATCTGTTTATCAAATCCTAAACTTACAACAATTTTTTTTATTTTTTTTTCATTGTTTAGTTTATCCTTCACAACTAATAATCTAACAATAGTAACGAGTACAGAAAAATTGATTTCTGAAAATTCAGATTTTAAAAAAAATCAAAAACTACTTAGAACAGAATTTCCGATTTTATCTAATAATATTGTAATAGTTTTAGAGGGTGATGATGATTTATTTTTAGAAAATAAAACTGAACAAATACTTAAAAAATTTCAATTTTTTTCTGAAAATTTAGAATTTATTTATTCTCCAAATCTTGATTCCTTTTTCAAAAATAATGCAATGATTTTAATGAATAAAGAAAAAAGAGAGCAAATAATTAACAACTTATATGATTACCAACCCTTTCTATCAGAAATAAATAATAATCCAAAATTAAAAGGCTTCAATAATCTCTTAGAACTAGTGATTAAAGATTATAAGTACAATGAAAATAATGAATCAATTAATAAATTAAGTAAAATCATAAGTTTATTTAATCAATCAATAATTAATCAAACAAATGTTAATTGGAAAAAAACTTTCACGGATCAGAAGTTTTATAATTATATAATCTTAAAACCGAGCAATGAATTTTTAAAAGATGATGGATTTTCTAAGATATACGATTTTATTAACAATATTAGAATAAATGAAAGTGATATAAATATAAATTTTACAGGAGGACAAGTATTAGATTATGAGGAAGTAGAATCAGTTGTAGAAGGTGCTATTTTAGCAGGAATATTAAGCTTAGTATTAGTATCTGTTCTTTTGTGGTTAGCTATTAGAAATATTTATGTCATTTGTTCATTGTTGTTGTCTATTATAGTTGGTTTGAGCATAACATTAGGTTTAACAACATTTTTTATTGGAAGTTTAAACATTATATCAGTAGCATTCGCAGTATTATTTATTGGCATTTCAGTAGATTTTGGTATTCAACTTTGTCTTAGAAGTTTTGAAATGTTTTCAAGTCCCACACTTGATGGTATATCCAAATCAACTAAATCAATTTCCAGTTCTTTATTTATAGTTACAATAACATCAATGATTGGTTTTTTATCATTCGTACCAACAGATTATGTTGGGTTATCAGAGTTAGGAATTATTTCTTCTATTGGGTTATTAGTTGGACTAAAAACTAATTTAACTTTTTTACCATGTCTATTATTAATTTTTAAAAAAAACATTAGAGGAAATAGAAATTTTTCTGCAATATCTTATTTAAACTCATCTATAGATTTTTTATATAAAAATAAACTTAAGTCTCTGTTTATTTTTTTAATTATATTTTTAGCAGGTATTTTATTTTCTAGAAGTATAGTTTTTGATTCTGATCCAATGAAATTAAAAGATCAAAATGCACAATCTGTTGTTTTAGCATTAAGGTTGATGGAAAAAAATCCATCATCAGATTATACTATCTCTGTTTTTAAAAAAGAATTTGATCAACAAAAAATTAATACTTTAAAAAAAAATAGTATCATAAAAGATATATTTAGACTTAGCGACTTAGAAATAAGTGAGGATTTAAATGAAGAATTAAAATACTTAAAGTTTCTATATAGTACAAAAAGTATTGAATTTTATTCTGATTTTATTGAATTAAAGAGATTTTTATCAATTCTAGAATTCATAACTGAAATGAAAATTGAACCTATTTCAAGTGAATCTGAAAAGTTATTTTTGAATTTAAAAAGTAAAATAATAAGTGAAGAAGAATTTAAAGATATTCAAAATATTTGGTTCTTGAATTTTAATCTTTTAATAAAGGATGTAATACATTTACTTGATTATAGAAAATTAGATTTAGATGAAGTGCCTTTGTATTATAAGGAAAGATATTTTTCAGATACTGGATTTGAAAGAATTGAAATTAAACCTAAAGAGGATGTTACATTAAATGAAAATCTCAAAGAATTTGTTAATCAGGTCGAAGCAATTTATCCTAATTCTACTGGTATGCCAATCATACAACTGAAAGCGGGAAACATTGTTGTAAATTCTTTCTTTATTGCATTCTCAATTTCAATTTTATTTTTAATATTTTTTAGCTATTTTATTTTTAGAAAAATTCTTTATGTATTTTTTTGTATTTTTCCATTAGTATTTGCTTCCTTATGTATCATAATAGTGATGAAGATTTTTAGTTTAAATTTAAATTTTGCTAATATGATATCTTTGCCACTTTTATTTAGTTTAGGAACATCTTATTCCATATACTTAGTGAAAAGGTATACTGAACTTGGTGATTTAAGAAAAATGTTAAAAAGCAGTACACCTAGAGCTGTACTTTTTAGTGCTTTAACAACTATCGGATCTTTTGGAACTCTGGGTTTTTCGAATCATTATGGAACTTCTTCAATGGGGATTCTATTATTTATAAGTTTATTATTTGCTATTCTTTCTTGTTTAATAATTTTACCTTTTATAATAAAATTATTTGAATCAACTATTCAAAATCTTCCAGTTTCCGTTTTCATCTCTACAAGCTTTAGAGTTAACTTTAAAGATTTCATTATCTTTCCTTATGATTTGCTCATAGTTTCGACAATTATAAGTTTCATATTTAAATCTATCTTTTGGTGTAATTATTGCTGAGGTATTTGGTTCATTTTTACTTTTCCAATTTGATGATATGCCATCTAAATTATTTTCAAGTGTATTTTCAATTTTTTTATTTAACTCTTCTTTATCTCTTTCATTTAAAATATGTGATATTTTTGAACCTACTAAATAACCAGTAGTTGCACCAAGAATTGTTGCTATAGTATTTCCTGTGCCTTTCCCTATTTTTGAACCAACTGCTCCACCAATCGCAGCACCAATCATTTGACTTAGACGTTTAGTATCATCTGAGTTTTGACATGACGCTAGGAAAAAAAGTACTAAGATTATTTTAATTTTTCTTATGTAATTCATTTTAAAACCAAAAATAATTATTTAATTTTTTCAAATCTTTTCTCCTTCATTGAAACCTCGAAAAGTTTTGAATCTTGGAAACCTTAGACTCCAATATTTACTGTCTTTACTTTTGGTTATAGCATCAGCTTTTATTTCAATGATTTGTCCTAAAAGTTTATTTTTTTCTTGCCAAAAGCTTTCTCTTTGAATGTCACTAAATCCCGAACCAACACTTAATCTAAAATTTTTACCACCATCGTTGCCTGTAGCAAAAATAGCACCCAATCTTCCTTTATTTTTCCCTGTTCCTTCTTCTAAACTTTTGACAATTAAAGAAACTTCGATAACAGGTTTAGATTTTAGCCATGATGAGCTTCTTTTTGCCTCATAAATTGAATTAGGATCTTTAATCATTATCCCTTCATATCCTTCAAGAACTGCATGATTATTAAAATCTTTAAATTTTGTTCTACCTTCATTAGTATCAAGATTTACTATATTTGACTCTAATAATTTTATATTTGAAACATATTCTTTATTAGAACTGTACCATTTTTTGAGTTTTAAAATTCTTTCACTTTGTACTATATTACTAATTCCATTTTTAAATTCTTGGAGCGTTAGATAATCAAATAGAAATAAGGTTGCATCATTATTTTGCACACTATCCTTTCTATATATTTGTTTCATTAATTCTTGAAAATTTTTACTAACTATTTCTCCATCTAAAACAATTGATTCATTGATATTTTTTTTCTTTAAAGTATTCAACAATTGTTCTTTTACATTTTCAAAGTTTAACAATTCTTTACCATTTCTACTAAACATATCAACTTTTCCTGATTTATATAAAATACTAATAACTCTAACACCATCTAATTTTACCTCTAAAATTTTAGACCCATTCATTTTTTTTTGTTGCTGGTCTGAGTCTTGTGCTAATTGACAATTAAAAACAGGAATTTGATATTTTAAAAAATTATTTTTCTTTGCAACATTATTGATTGTTTTTTCTGAAAGGCCACATCTTAGATCCTTTATTAATATTCTTCTGAAAAAAAAATTCCACTCATTAGCACTAGATTTTTCCATTAAGCTTTGAATAGCTTCTTTTGCAGCATTACCAGTTAATTCTCTATTATTTAAATCAATTAATAATTTTTTAAAATCTAACCAAATAATTCCAGGACCATCTATTTTTAATTCAGGTATTTTTTTTACACCAAATGTAATTAGTTTATTACAAGCAAATTTTAATCCTTCAAAAAAAATATCATTTTCTGCGTTCATTTCTCTTAAAAGAATTGACTCTTTGAATAATCTTGAGTTATTTGCT
>PAHB01000036.1 GCA_002704665.1 Pseudomonadota bacterium | reverse complement strand
ACAAAATACAATCGTTTTCACCTAAGTCATGCAAGCTTATTTTGCCGCTGGGCGTCACTTTTTTTCCGGTACTCTTAATTTCCGCACTCTGTAAAGCTAAAGCGGCGTCAAGTGACTCGGCAACTAATGCAAACTCTGGTCGCCCCTCAAAACAAGCTTCAACTTTAATAGTGGTAAGTAAATCATCGACTGTGACTGTATACCTATGGACTCGCTCGCCTGCCACTGCAAGATTAGAGTAAAGAGATAAGCCAATGAGGAGGGCACTTAAACTCGTTTTGAACAAATACCGTTTCATCTTATATAGATGATAAAAGCTCTATCCAGTTCATACTTTTTTTATCCATATCATTTATCCGCAGCCTTACTCATTTCCGCAATTTTTTTTTCAAGTGCTTCCAACTTATCCTGGGCCCGCTTGAGAACAGATGTCTGAATATCAAACTCTTCCCGAGTGACAAGATCAATTTTGGACAAGTTGTTGACGATAATCGCTTTTACGTTTTGTCGGATGTCGCCTAAAGGCGACTGCGCCAATAATTCTTCGATTCTATTGCAAATTTCATCTATTTTTTCATGTTTCATAAATTTTGAACTCCAGGACCTTTTTGCACCTAAATAATGCAAATAAAATATTTACGCCCAAATTTAGTGCGATAAAAACCTGCTAAAAACTTTTTCACACAGGGTAATACTCTAATTCTACATTGGCACGGTAAATGCTAAAAGTCCCTTATGGACATCTTGGTTACACATATTTTTAATGTCTTAACGCTAAAGAACACGACAATATGAAACTTATTGAAGCAATTATTCGGCCCTTTAAGCTGGACGATGTAAGAGAAGCCCTATCGGAGGTTGGAGTTAGGGGTTTCACAATTACGGAGGTAGAGGGTTATGGGCGCCAGAAAGGTCAGGCCTCGCTATATAACGGCGTCAAGCATGCCTTCGACTTCATACCAAAGGTAAAAGTCGAAGTAGCATTAGAGGATGATGTTGTAGATAAAGCTTTAGCATGTATCGAAAAATCCGCAAAAACCGGTAAGGTTGGTGACGGAAAAATTTATGTACAGTCTTTGAACCAAGTCGCTAGAATCCGAACAAGCGAAATTGGTGAGGCTGCTCTTTAGAAGAAATTTTTATGCTATCTGGAGACAAAAAATGTTGAGAAAAATAATATATTTGTTTGGCTTATTTACTATGTTTAGTGGATTCATCTCTTCGGGAAATGCCGAGGAAGTGAATACTTATTTGAGCGATGGACTCATAATTTTGGCTGACAACCATGGTGGAGAAACCGCTGCGCCGATGGTTGAAGAACCGGTTGTTGCAGCAGAGGAGGTGCCGACCATTGATAGTGGAGACACTGCCTGGATGATCACTGCCACATTGTTGGTGATTATGATGAGCATACCCGGGCTGGCTCTCTTTTATGGTGGCCTCATAAGGGCAAAAAACATGCTGTCCGTTCTTATGCAAGTGTTTGTCACAGTGTCATTAATGTCTATCTTATGGGCTGTATACGGGTATAGTCTCGCGGCAACGGAAGGTCCGTTAAATGCAATCTACGGCGGGTTTAGTGCGCTATTTCTTTCTGGCATCGACTCCGAAACTGTAAGCGGATCAATTCCAGAATACGTATTTATGACGTTCCAAATGACTTTTGCATGTATTACTCCTGCTCTTATAGTTGGTGCATTCGCTGAGAGAATTAAATTTTCTGCTGTGCTTTTATTCACTGCGCTCTGGCTAACGTTTTGCTATGTACCAATATGGCATATGGTTTGGGGCGGAGGATTCCTATCTCAACTTGGTGCAGTTGACTTTGCTGGTGGAACGGTAGTTCACATTAACGCGGGAATCGCAGCACTAGTTGGATGTATTCTAATCGGTAAAAGAATGGGGTACGGATCTGAGGCCATGCCTCCACATAACTTACCGTTTACCATGATAGGTGCTTCGCTTCTTTGGGTAGGCTGGTTTGGATTCAATGTAGGAAGTGAGCTTGCTGCAGACGGAACTGCTGGAATGGTATTAGCTAATACCCAACTAGCTACCTCTGCCGCTGTCTTGTCTTGGGTAATGGTTGAATGGATGTTGAAAGGAAAACCCACGATGCTAGGAGCTGCGTCAGGCGCAATTGCCGGACTAGTGGCGATAACGCCAGCGTGTGGTTCCGTCGGACCCATGGGCGCAATAATTTTAGGCCTTGTTGCAGGCATTGTCTGTCTATGGGCTTGTACCGGCTTAAAACGCATGTTTGGCTATGATGACTCCTTAGACGTCTTTGGTGTGCATGGAGTTGGTGGAATCATCGGTGCAATTGGTACAGGGATACTTATGGCTCCCGGCTTTGGTGGCGTAGGCTACGATGACGGTGTGTCGATGGGCGGACAAACTATTACACAAATAATAGCTGTAATCGTGACTATAGTTTGGACAGGAGTAATAAGCCTAATACTGTACAAGGTAGTAGATGGAATTATAGGGCTGCGACCATCAGAAGAAGAGGAACGAGAGGGACTCGATAAAACCACCCACGGAGAAGCAGGCTACAACAATCAACTGTAATTACCGTTTACTCCTCTGGGTAATTACTTTTTCGGGCGCCGGTAACGGCGCCCTTTTTTTTGTCATGGGTTTACAGCCAGCAGCTCTTACTCAACCAAGCTACCTTTTGATATACTTTGTTACGCTAAGTATAGCAAAACCAGCTTAATAGCTTTGAGGCGTGAAACCATAACTTTATGAATATAGCTTTTATTATTGATCCTATCGATACTTTAAATATCGCAAAAGACTCGTCTTTCGCGATGATGGAAGCAAGCCAGAATAAAGGACACATAATTACAGCGATTCATGCCTCCGATATTTCTTATGACAACTTCAATGTTAAGGCCCTCTGCCATCAAATAACATTGCTACGAGATGATAAACGCTGGTACAAAATTGAAGCCTCAGAAACAAGACTATTGAAAGAATTCGACATCGTAATGCTGCGGAAAGATCCCCCGGTCAACACCGAATACTTCTACTTAACCTATTTGTTGGAACTAGCCGAAATACAGGGTGCTAAAATTCTCAATAAACCCAGTGCAATAAGAAATAATAACGAAAAACTTTCAATACTAAAATTTCCTGAACTCATACCACCGACCACTGTAACCAGCAACGCCGATGATATACGAAGATTCATTGGTTTACACGGAGAGGTAATATTAAAACCTCTTGATGGCATGGGCGGTACTTCAATATTTAAGATTACACCATCGGACCCTAACACTAACGTGATTGTTGAAACCATTACACAACACGAAACTCGGACTATCATGGTACAAAAATTTCTCCCAGAAATTCAGTTTGGGGACAAAAGAGTTCTTTTAATTGATGGAGAGCCGATTCCCTTTGCACTTGCCCGAATACCACGAAAAGGTGAAGTAAGAGGCAACCTTGCGGCAGGTGGGAAAGGCATCGCAATGGCTCTATCAGCGGAAGAACTGAAAATAGCGTCCGCCGTCGGCGCAGAGGCCTCAAAAAATGGATTATTTCTAGTTGGCTTGGATATTATCGGAAGCCGCCTTACTGAAATCAATGTTACTTGCCCAACCTGTATGCGAGAAATTGCAGAACAAACTGAATGCAACGTTGCTGATGTAGTAATAACGGAGCTCGAAAGAAATCATGCTAATCCTGGTAAATATCGAGCCACATAAGATGGTCGGAATCTTACTGATAACTCACGACAATTTAGGGGAGACTCTTTTAGACATAGCCAATAATATCCTTGGCGAAAAAACTCGATCAATAGCAACGTTAAACGTTGAACATTCTATGGAAATTGATTTTGTAGTTGAAAAAGCTTTGATCGCCATCGAACAAATAGAGAATGGAGAGGGAGTGATAATCCTCACAGATATCATAGGAGCCACACCATTTAATATCGTAAGGCGGTTAATCACTCCAAACAAAATAGAATCAATCAGCGGTTTGAATTTACCTATGCTACTGCGTGCTATAACCTATCAGAAAAGCGAGCTATCGGACCTTCTAAAAAAAGCAGAGCAAGGCGGAAAAGATGGAGTGTTAAAAATACAACAGGGATTTAGCAAATCAAATGAAAACAAATGAGACAGAAATTATAAATAAATTAGGACTCCATGCGCGCGCATCTGCAAAACTCACACAACTAGCAGCTTCTTTTGAAAGTGAAATATGGATAAGCAAGTCCGATAAAAAAGTAAATGCAAAAAGTATAATGGGAGTGATGATGCTAGCCGCTGCAAAGGGTGAAAATGTAACCTTAGAAGCAAGTGGTCCAGATGAAGACGTAGCGATAACATCGATTGTTAATCTCATCAAAAATAAATTCGATGAAAGTCATTAAGGAAATGAAGAAAGAGCATGCAACATGAGTTTCAATCTGCATGGGATAGGAATTTCCAACGGCATTGCTATTGGTAACGCCCATCTACTATCACACGCTTACTCCGAAGTCGTTCAATATGAAATTAGCACAGATGCTGTGGAATACGAAAGGCAGCGATTTGAAACGGCAGTCGAAAAAGCTCGACGAGAGTTATCCGACTTACAAACAGAAATTCCTATTGGCTCGCCATCTGAATTCCAAGAGTTTATCAAACTCCACCAGATGATCCTTGACGATCCAATTTTAACGGATGCTCCAAAGAAAAAAATAGAAGAACTTTTATGCAATGCAGAATGGGCCCTAAAAATTCAACTTGAAAAACTCTTAGAAAAATTTCTAGTAATTAAAGATTTATATTTACGGGAACGCCAAAAAGATATCATTCAAGTCGCAGAGAGGATTTTCAAAATTCTTGAAGGAGCGGGAAATAAAGTTCCGAATTCACATTCCCACAAAAATATAATAGTGGTAGCTCACGATATATCACCAACCGAAGTCATACAATTCAGGGAGAAAGATTTTGCCGGCTTCATTACTGACGTTGGTGGTACCACATCCCATACAGCTATCATTGCAAGGAGCCTAAATGTACCCTCTGTTGTAGCCCTTCATGATGCTCGCCGACTAATAAAAGAGGGAGAGCAACTCATCATTGACGGAACCAACGGTATAGTAATGGCATCTCCCGGTAAAAAGATTTTAAGGGAGTATCGTCAAAAAAAGAACGATATTGAAAAAAAACAAAAAGTATTAAAAAAAATAAAAAATGAGCCCTGTATTACCAAAGATGGTAAAAAAATCGATCTTTTAGCTAATATAGAAATGCCGAGTGACACTCTTCAAGCCAAAGAGAATGGAGCAGAAGGAATTGGATTATTTCGAACAGAGTTTTTATATCTTGGTAGAGGCGATCTTCCTACGGAAGAAGAACAATTTCTAACCTACAAAAATGCAGCTATTGATTTGAACGGCCATCCAATAATTATTAGAACCTTCGACTTAGGAGCCGATAAACATACAGAGCAGTTGAGTAGGCCGGTAGCTCCCAATCCTGCTCTAGGGCTTCGAGCCATCAGGCTTTGCCTCGCTGAGCCGGAGATGTTCCGAGACCAGATTAGGGCCATCCTGAGAGCTTCTATGTACGGTAATATAAAAATTTTGATCCCGATGTTAATGAATAAGGGGGAAATTAACCAAACCTTGAGTGCTATTAATCTTGCCAAATTAAGCCTGAGGGAAGAAGGCACTGCTTTCGATGAAGACATAAAAATTGGCGCAATGATAGAAGTTCCCGCAGCAGCAATAGCATTTGATGAATTTGCAAAACAATTTGATTTTTTCTCTGTAGGTACAAACGATCTGATTCAATATACTCTTGCGGTTGACCGAACAGACGACTCCGTTTCACACCTTTACGATCCTTTGCATCCCGCTGTGCTAGAGCTACTAAACAGGATAATATTAAAGGCAAACTTCTACACAAAGCCAGTAGGACTGTGCGGAGAGATGGCAGGTGATATACGACTGACAAAAATACTTCTAGGGTTGGGATTGAAAAATCTTTCCATGCACCCGGGCAATTTGCTACGAGTTAAAAATATCGTAATTCATACAAATATATCAGAAATAGAACCCAAGATTAAAAAATTAATGGCACCAGACATTAGTACAGATGAACGTCAAAAAATTATCACCTTACTCACTGATGATAGAAACATGACATAACCACTTAATTTAAATACGCATGCGAATCAAAAGTAACCAAATATCAAATTATTTTAGTAATAATATTCCCAAAATTTGTGTAACCTATGGATACGAACTGCTTATTAATCTCGAAATCAATCAAAAAATTAGAAACTATGTCAAAAAACATGGTTATAACAATCGGGTTATTTTATTTGTTGACCAGAATTTTGACTGGACAGAGTTAGAATCTCAGGTTTTAAACCTTTCTCTTTTTGAAAGCAAAAAACTTATTGAAATAAGACTACAAAATAATAAACTTACCAAGTTTGGCTCTACGGCATTAGAAAAATTAACGAGCCTCGATTTATCGAATGTTTTTATATTAATTACCCTTTCAACTTTTGACCGCAAAATACTAGCATCACCCTGGTACAAAGCGATTGAGAAAAAAGGACTTATGGTAGAATCTAAGCCAATTGATAGGTTCATGCTGCCCGAATGGATTACGGAAAAATTGGCTAAGCAAAAACAAATAGCTAGTAAAGAAATTATCCAGTTAATTGTTGATCGTGTTGAAGGCAATTTAATGGCTGCTTCTCAAGAAATAAAAAAAATTGGCCTTTTACTCCCTCAAGGAACTCTCGAATTTGACGACGTTGTAAAATCACTGAAAAATGTTTCCCGATACGACATTTCCGATATAGGGCACGCCATTCTTGATCGGGATAGGGAGCGTTTCGTCAAAATCGTCAACACGCTCCATATCGAAGGGCAGGCCCCATCCCTAATACTATGGGCAATCATGCAAGAGATTAGAGTGCTGTTATTAATAAAAATAAAAATAGAGGAAGGATCCTCGGCAGCAAAGGCTATCGCAGACTCAAGAGTCTGGGGTGTGAGAAAAAAACTACTACCCAGGATAGTTTTCCTGACAAACAAACCAGAAATAATTAAAATCATGAACAAGGGACATCAAACTGATTTAACGATAAAGGGATTAATCAAAGAAGATCCGTGGTGCTCAATAACTAATCTGGGGTTGTTTATAATAGGAATCATCGATAGAAAAACCCTGCCATCCTCAGCATAATACAGTCACAAAAAATGGATATATCTACTTACATTAATAAGTTAGGTCATCAAGCTAAAGCGGCAAACTCTTTAGTGGCAAATACCTCGGCCGAGGAAAGAAACGGTGCGATAAGATCAGTTGCAGAGGTTATTCAAAACCAAAGCCAAAAAATACTCGCAGCAAACAAGGAAGATTTGTCAAAGGCAAAACAAAATCAACTGGATTCGGCACTTCTGGATCGATTAACCCTGACGGAAAAATTAATAGTTTCAATGGCGAGTGGTCTAACAGAAATCACCAAACTTCCTGATCCAATTGGAATTGTTGAGCCTCCTAAACTTAGGCCATCCGGTATAAGGATAGGGCACATGAGGGTTCCAATAGGTGTAATAGGAATTATATATGAGTCTCGTCCCAACGTAACGGCTGATGCCGCCGGTTTGTGTATCAAATCAGGTAACGTGGTAATTCTAAGAGGGGGATCGGAGTCATTTTATTCTAACCAAGCGATCGGACAATGTATCTCGGATGGTTTAAGAAAAGCTAGTTTTCCGGACAATGCGGTTCAACTAATTGCAACTAGTCATAGAGATGCCGTTGGGAGCTTGCTCAGGATGGATCACTACCTTGATTTAATAATTCCGCGGGGAGGCAAACAATTAATTCACAGAGTATCAAAGGAATCACAGATACCAGTGCTTAAACATCTAGACGGAATTTGTCACGTCTATGTTGATATATCCGCTGATCAAAAAAAAGCGTTAAAAATAGTTGATAACTCAAAGACTCAGCGATTTGGGACATGTAATACTATGGAAACATTATTAGTTCATACAGACTGTGCTGATGAGTTTCTTCCTAAAATTGCAAAAATTTTTCATGAAAAAAATGTCGAACTTCGAGTGGATAAAAAAGGTAAGGCTATACTACCAGAGAGCTTTGTGGCCAATGAAAAAGACTGGGTAACAGAGTATCTGGGCCCAATCTTATCGATAAAAATCGTTGACAGCGCATCAGAAGCAATAAAACATATAAATAAATTTGGATCTCATCATACTGACTCAATAGTAACCGAGGACAAAAAAACCGCTGATAATTTTCTCAAAGAGGTTGACTCGAGTTCAGTTATGGTAAATGCTTCAACTCGGTTCGCCGACGGGTTTGAGTATGGCCTTGGCGCTGAGATTGGAATATCGACCGATAAACTGCATGCCCGTGGCCCAGTAGGTTTAGAGGGATTAACATCTCTTAAGTGGATAGTTTTGGGAGATGGGCATGTACGCCAATAATTGAGGCTTGTTGGAAAAATGAAAAAAGAGATAACCATTAATGTTCCAGATATAGGGGACTTTGAGAAAATACCAGTTATTGAAATCTTAGTGCAACCAGGAGAAACGATAACAAAGGACGATTCCCTCATAGTACTAGAATCAGACAAAGCAACTATGGAGGTCCCGTCTCCCGAAAACGGTAGAGTGACTAAAATTTTGCTAAAAACTGATGATTCAGTTTCAAAGGGAGATGCAATATTGCACATGGAAATAACCGAATCGGATACAATGGAGGCCGATCAGCCGGGCGGCACACCACCAAAAACAACTAGCTCAGATTCATCAACTAAAAACGTTAAAGCGGAAAATAGTCAGACGGTTATTATTAGCGACATTCATGCGGAGGTCGTAGTACTCGGTTCAGGACCGGGTGGCTATACCGCTGCTTTTAGAGCGGCAGATCTAGGGAAAAATGTTTTAATAATTGAGCGTTATACAGAATTAGGAGGGGTGTGCCTCAACGTCGGATGTATTCCGTCGAAAGCTTTATTACACGCGGCTAAAGTTATTACTGATGCGCAAGATATACGTGCTCATGGAATTATTTTTCAAGACCCAAAGATCGATATTGGAGAGCTAAAAAGCTGGAAGAATGAGGTCGTGGCCAATCTAACCAAAGGTTTAAAAACATTAGCAAAAAAAAGGAATGTCAATATACTTACTGGAATCGGCAAGTTTTCTAGTGAAAACACCCTGTCTGTTACAACACCACTTGGGGAAAAAACCGTATCTTTTGATTATGCAATAATAGCGGCCGGCTCATCGTCCGCTAAACTCTCTGGAATCCCGTATGAAGACCCCCGCGTAATAGATTCGACGGGGGCCCTAAAACTGGATGATATACCTAAAAACCTGCTAGTAGTCGGAGGTGGAATAATCGGTCTAGAAATGGCAGCTGTTTACCATGGTCTTGGTTCAAAAGTCACTATTGCTGAGCTGACAGACGGATTAATACCCGAAGCTGATAGAGATTTAATCACTCCTTTGCAAAATATTATTGAAAAACGCTATAACTCTGTAAGGCTTAAAACGAAGGTGGAGAATATAGCAGCGAAACAGAAAAAGCTTGCGGTGACCTTATCGAACTCGAATTCAAAAGTTGTTGAAAATTTTGATAAAGTACTGGTATCTATTGGCAGAACACCCAATGGGGATAAGATTGATGCAAAAGCAGCAGGAGTCGAAACTAAAAGAGGATTTGTTCTGACGGATAACCAAATGCGAACAAATGTTCCCCACATTTTTGCAATAGGTGATATT
>PAHB01000035.1 GCA_002704665.1 Pseudomonadota bacterium | reverse complement strand
TTAGTATGGGGGTTTTAGCCTTTCATGAAAATTTTTTTCCCATGGCTTTAGTGTTGTTTTCTATATCTACTTCTTTAATCCCTTTTTTTTGTTTTAACTTCAGTCCGGCTCGAATCTTTATGGGCGATTGTGGTGCAATATCTCTTGGTTTTATTTCGGCTTCCATCGGTTGCTATGGATGGCTTGAAGGTGTTTGGTCATTATTTTTTCCGATTATTTTATTTTTTCCCTTTATCGCAGATGCGAGTCTGACTCTTCTTAAACGTCTTTTTGCAAGGGAAAACATATTCAAGCCGCATAAACAACACTATTATCAAAGGCTAGTTGGGCTTGGAGTATCGATCAAGGGGGTCTGGTCTTGTTATACTCTAATAATGTTATTATGTGCTATCTTGGCACTTTCAACACACGATATGTCATTGGTTTTTCAAGGATTTGTCACTTTCTTATTGTTTGTGATCTTTTTTGTTGCAGCAATTTCGGCAAAATTTACTTTAAGGCAATAATGATTTCCTCTAACCCGGCATGAAAAACGCGATAAGTAAAAGACAACTTTTAGTGTCAATATCTGATGTTGCTTTGTCTCTACTAGCATGGTTTTCAGCTTATTGGCTACGTTTCAATTTTTCTATTCCAGCTGAGTATGCCAACGCTATGATTTTAGCTATGCCGATAGTGTTTTTTGTTCAAGTTATTCTATTTTGGGTTACTGGAGTTCAGGCAGCTTTTTGGCGTTTTACTGGGCTTATAGATTTAAGAAAACTAATAGTTTCTATTTTTTTATCTACTTCGTTAATTTCCTTAGTTCTGTTTTTTTTGGGAAGAGGCATTCACGTTCCACGTTCTGTATTGATTCTATACGCTTTGAATTTCTGTGTATTTGCTTGCCTTGTCAGGGTTGGTTACCGATATCTAAAAGAAAGGCAGTTTTTTGTGTTTGAAAAGACTGCAAGAAAGCCAGTTTTGGTTCTAGGTGCCGGGGTTGCTGGGGAAATGCTGGTTAGGCAGCTCCAGGGCAGCTCATCTTGGTACGTGGCAGGATTTTTGGACGACGATTTGGCAAAAAGAGGAGGCAATATTCATGGTGTTAAAGTATTAGGAATATTGGGAGATCTAAAAAAAGTTGCTAACTCGTTGGGTATTCGTCAGGTAATAATGGCGCTACCGTCTGTTAGTCACGAAGTTCGAAGAAAAGTAGCAGCCTCGTGTAAATCTGCTGGAGTTGAGACTTTAACAGTACCCGCAATTGATGATCTTGTCTCGGGTAACGTATCCGTTAGTGAAATAAGGGAATTAGAGCTTGATGATTTGTTGGGAAGAAACCCTGTACATTTGGATGTAGAGGGATTAAAAAGCCACTTGGATGGAGAGATAATTTTGGTGACCGGAGCCGGCGGATCCATAGGGTCAGAGCTTTGCCGCCAACTCGCAAGATTTTCCCCCAAACTAATTATTTTACTAGAGAACTCTGAGTATGCTTTATATCTTGTGGAGACTGAATTACGAGATAACTATCCAGGATTAGATTGCCGGCCAGTTATTGGGGATGTAAGGTCCGAAAGTCGGGTTCAGGAAACGATGAGTAGGTATAAGCCTAGAATAGTTTTTCATGCGGCTGCGTATAAGCATGTTCCTTTGATGGAAAATAATAATGCTCTTGAAGCTGTTAAAAATAACGTCTTGGGAACAATTAATTTAGCAAAAGCCTCCCGATCAAACGGAGTGGAGAGTTTTGTTTTTATATCCACCGATAAGGCAGTCAATCCAACTAGCGTGATGGGTGCGACCAAGCGTTTAGCCGAGATGGTTTGTGAATCATTTCAAAATCTTCAGAGTAATAGTAAAACGACCCGTTTTGTAGTAACGCGTTTTGGAAATGTTATTGGATCGACCGGTAGTGTAATTCCTCGTTTTCGACAACAGATAAAATTGGGGGGGCCATTGACGGTTACTCATCCGGATATAAAAAGATTTTTTATGTCTATTTCGGAAGCAGCACAACTTGTTTTGCAGGCATCAATCATAGACGATTCCGGGGCTATTTACGTCCTTGACATGGGCAAACCTATAAAAATTGCGGACGTTGCGCGAGAACTCCTAAGACTTTCTGGTAAAACAGAGGCAGATATCGAGATTGTGTACACCGGGCTCCGTGACGGAGAGAAAATGTCGGAGGAGTTGTTAGCGGACGGTGAAATTCTAACTGATACTAACCATCCAAAACTGAAGACCGCAAAATGTAGACCTGTCGATGAGGAACTCATATTTCATATCGAAAGTGATTTTGTGGGTTTGAACATCGCTGATGATATAGAGATTAAAAAGAAACTTAGAAAATTGATACCAGAATACAAGCCGCTATAATAGTTTCTAAAAGATTGTTATCTCAAAATAAAGGCTGTAAAAATAATGCACCTATCCGGTCTGGATCAAATTTATATCTTAAATGTTCGTAGCTTTGAAAAGCGACGGATCCATGTAAAAAAAGAGCTCGATAGGTTCGGGCTTGAGGCTCAGTTTATTTTTGATTGGGATATTTCAGATTTGACGGGAGCTGTGATAAAAAAGTTTTTCCGAACTGATAGTAGTTTATCGTTAGCTCAAAAGTCTCTTGCGATGAAGCATATTACAGCATTACAAAAGATTATAGATAACGAGCAAGAGACAGCCTTAATTCTAGAGGATGACGTAGTATTAGCCGATAACTTTGTAGACGGAGTTAATCGATCACTTTCCGAGAGACATCTGTATCCTAAAGAAAACGTGATATTTATTGGATGCGGGGGAAATTTTTATACTCCAAACAGCGAGCGACGGTTAGGAAAAAGCCTTTATATTAACAAGCGGGGAAGGTTTGCTGATTCTTATATTCTTGGAAAGTATACCGCCCAGTTACGCCTTGATTGGTTGTTGGACAACAAGATTGATAAACCAATTGATAATCAGTTCGAATATATTGATAACCTATTAGGTATCACAATGCTATGGCTAGAGGACCCTGTAGTGGAGCAGGGGAGCAAAAATGGACTGTTCAAGACGCAACTTGAGTCATCATGGCCAAGACTTATTCAAAAATTGAAATTTAGTTGGGAAAAGATTCGTAGAAAATATTTGTATCAATTTTGGAGGTGATTTTGTCTGACAATTTTTTTCAGGAGTTGGGTATATTAATTTGAAAAATATCTTAATGCATTGGACCTTTGTGGCACCAAATATCATGCGCATAAGTGCAATTGGTGCGGCTGCGGCTGTGGGTTTTTCGACTGCGCTGACTAGCATTTTTTCCGCGATTTTGGTCATAACTTGTCTTTTTTCTTGGCGCTTGATCGACCTTCTTCGACAATCTTTTTCAAACCCTATTAGTAAAATGGTATTAATTTTTTTTACAGTTTTGGTTTTTGGGTGCTTTGTTGGATCAGTTAGTTTGGAGAAATGTTTAGATTCACTTTGGTCATGGAGAAAAGTTTTTTTTATTGTGATACTAATACCGATTTTTTATGATGAATTATGGAAAAAAAAATTCCTGGCAATTTTTCTTGCCACAAGCTTATTGGGTCTTTTAATATCATCACTGTCGTGGCTGGGATTGATTGAGTATCAAATTGACAATGCTCCAGGTGTGGTTCTGCAAAACTGGGCTACTCAAGGGATGATCTTTGCCGTGTCTATATTGATACTATATTATCAGGCGGAGGAATTTCAGAATTGGTCTAGAAAAGTCTCTTACGGGTTAGCGTTCATTTTTTTACTAAATATTATATTTATCACTCCTGGTAGAAGCGGTTATATTGCGCTAGGGGCTGTTTTAATTACTATTGGCGTATCCAAATATGGTCTTAAAAGATTGCCGCTCATTGGGATATGTTTAGTTGCTTTTGGTTTTACCGCTTATTTATTATCGCCTTCGATGCAGGAGAAAGTTAATGCTGGGTTCCGGGTGTTCCAAGAGTATAAAGTTGCTACCAAACCTCCTTTAAACTCGGAAACGTTTAGACTAATGGCGTACGAAAATACATTAGAGCTGATAAAAGAGCGATCATTAATTGGACATGGAACCGGGAGTTTCGAAAATGTATTCGGAAACCACGTTAAATACAAATACTCTGATTGGCGAAATCGAAAAATTTCGGATCCGCATAATCAATATTTGTTTATTGTTTTTGAGAATGGATTAATCGGATTGCTTATTTTTGTATGTTTTCTGCTATCTCCTTTTTTTTTAAAATTACAAAAAAAAGATAGCTTTTATTATATTGGAATAGGGGTGCTACTAACTTGGTTAACGACTAGTTTTTTTAGCTCGCATTTTCGAACGTTTTCGGAAGGACACTTAGTAGCGTTTTTTATAGGTGTAATGTTTTCGTCACAAAATCGGTTGATTACTCGGAGGTAATTTTCTTGAAAATATCGGCTGTAGTTATTACCCATAATGAAGAGAATAATATTTTAGCCTGTCTTGAATCGATTCGATGGGTCGATGAAATAATTGTAGTTGATACTCACAGTACAGATAAAACAGTCGAGCTGGCACGGGCGTTTGGAGCAAAAGTTTATCAAGAGACTGCATGGGATGGATTTGGACCTCAAAAAAATAAGGCAATGCAATATGCAAATGGTGATTGGATATTGTCTATCGACGCTGATGAGCGAATAACCCCGAAGCTAGCTAAAGAAATTATCGAGCAAATTAAGATTCACTCAGAAGTAGAGGGAATTTTGGTGCCTCGTCTATCGAGTTATTGCGGGAAATTTTTAAAACACGGGGGTTGGTGGCCCGATTATGTTCTACGGTTGTGCCGTAAAGGCCAGGGTGTTTTTTCTGATGATTTAGTACATGAGAAATTACTAGTAAGTGGTGCAACCATAAAGCTAAAGAACCATATCATTCATTATTCTTTTGAAAATTTTGAGCAAGTTCTCGGAAAGATTGATAAGTATTCGAGTTTAGGTGCACGGCAATTAGTTTTAAGAGGAAAAACCTATGGCTTAGGTGCTGCTCTTTTGCACGCTCTTAGTACGTTTCTCAGGACATACCTGTTAAAAGCTGGATTTCTTGATGGTCAATACGGCTTGATGTTGGCGATATCAAACGCAGAGGGGACTTACTATAAGTACCTAAAGGTAATGCTTTTACAGAAACCGGACAAATGAAAATTGCAGTTATCCTCACAACTTACAACCGACCCGATATGCTTGAACGAGTTTTGGAAGGTTATTCCCAACAGAGTGATCGACACTTTGAATTGATAGTGGCTGATGATGGATCTACATCAGACACTAATATGTTATTAAAAGGGATCAAGTCCGCAGTGGATTTTCCGATTCGGCATTGTTGGCAAGATGACAATGGATTCAGAGCTGCAAAGATACGAAATAAAGCTGTGAATATGAGTAACGCTGAGTATTTGATTTTTTCCGATGGTGATTGTATTCCCCATTTTCGATTTGTGGAAACGCACAGGAGGTTTGCGGAAACTGGTTTTTTCTTATCAGGCAATAGAATTTTACTTAGTGAGATTTTTACAAAAAAAGTTATACAAAGTGGAATCAACCTAAATAATTTTAATTTCAATAAATGGATTAAAAGTTATATATCAGGCGATATAAATCGTTTAACTCCTTTAGTATTTTTTCCTGACACCTCATTAAGAAAAATAAAATTAAAAAAATGGATCGGTGTCAAAACGTGCAACTTATCTTTATGGAAAAAAGATTTTCAACAAGTGAACGGATTAGATGAATCGTATCAAGGATGGGGTTTAGAAGATTCAGATTTAATTGTTAGATTAATAAACTCCAAGATATTTAATAAGAGCGTGAAATTTGCGGCGCCTGTATTTCATCTTTGGCACCCCCAAAATAGTAAGAATCAAATAAAGAAAAACTTGTCGCAACTAAACAATACGATTAAGGAGCGACGGATAAGAGCTGTAAAGGGAATAGAGCAATATGAGTAGGAAACTTAGCAATACGTCTAATAGCATTTTGGTAATTTGCACTAGGCGTATTGGTGACGTTTTATTGAGTTTGCCCGCCATTAAAAATTTAAGAAATAGATATCCGCAAGCCAGAATAGACTTGTTAGTTTTTTCTGGCACGCAGGAGATTCCTGCGCAAATTGCATATATTAATAATATAATCGAAATCGACGAACGTCCTGGTTTTATGCAACACCTTTTGCTGTTTACTAAAATATTTAGAAGATACGAAATTGCTATCAGCCTTCTCCCTGGTGATAGACCGGTGATATATTCTTTTGTGGCAGCGCCAACGAGGATCGGATGTCTCACCGCTAACTATAAAAACAGATGGAAACAAAAGCTTTTAACTCGATGGGTGCCATATGATGATTTCAATACCCATACCCTTGTTATGAATTCGAAAATTACTGAATTATTGGGTATTGATCGAAAAATACCGATTGATCTTAATTTTAAGTTCATTGGCAAATCGGAAAATAGTTGTAGGTTTTTTCCAGAAATTGCTACTTATGCTGTATTGCATATATCTCCTCGGTTTGCCTATAAACAATGGAACTTATCAAGTTGGCAAATTCTCGCTCGTGCTTTGTATTCGATGGCCGGCCTACAGGTTGTATTAACGGGTGGAGGAGCTGAGGACGAAAGAAATTATGCTGAAGAGTTGATGCAAGACATGCCAAAGAATGTTAGCAACCTTGTAGGGGGGGTCAGTTTAAGTGATTTATCGAGGGGGCTTTTGGGGGCAGCTATTTATGTGGGTACGGATACCGCAGTAACGCACCTTGCAGCCATGCTAGGAACCCCGACGGTAGCTCTCTATGGACCGACGAACCCAATAAAATGGGGGCCATGGCCCAAAAGTTTTCTTGACAGAGGAGAAAATAGCCCCTGGGGTTTAGTAGGGTCTGGGAAAATTGGAAACGTTCACTTAATACAGGGAACGAATCATTGTGTTCCCTGCATGATGGAAGGATGTGACCGCCATCAAAAAAGCGAAAGTAAATGCTTAAAAGAACTGGATCCTAGCCGAGTAGTGAAAGCTGCAATGAAAATGCTGGCATTGTAATTTCCTCAATAGTTGATAAAAAGGGTCTTGTGGGCTAGTTCCCATTTGCAGCTTGAAGATCAGCATGATAAGAAGATCTGACTAAGGGGCCACTCTCTGTGTGCTTGAAACCGAGCCTAGTGGCATTTTCTTTGTAGAGCGCGAAAGTCTCTGGCCGGACGTAACGATGTACAGGCAAGTGCCCGTTAGTCGGACGAAGGTACTGCCCGATGGTCAGCATATTTACTCCAGAAGATCTTAGATCTATCATCGCTTGTTTAATTTCTTCATCCGTCTCGCCCATTCCTACCATAATCCCAGATTTTGTAATAACGGTGGGAAAAATCTCCTTAAATTGCTTTAGTAACTTAAGGGAATGTTTGTAGTCGGCGCCGGGGCGAGCCTCTGGGTAAAGCCGGGATACCGTTTCGAGGTTATGATTCATAATATCGGGTAATCCATTTTGTAATTTTTGGAGGGCTAGATCAAGGCGGCCACGAAAGTCTGGCGTGAGTATTTCGATTCGTGTTTTTGGTGATGTCTTGCGGATAGCGTTAACACATTTTGTAAAATGTTCTGCTCCTCCATCTTTTAGATCGTCTCTGTCGACGCTTGTAACAACTACATATTTGAGTTTAAGGTCAAGTACTGCATTTGCCAGATTATTGGGCTCTTCCAATTTTGGCGGCGCAGGACGTCCGTGTGCCACATCACAAAAGGGACATCTTCGTGTACAAAGGTCACCCAAAATCATAAATGTCGCGGTACCGCCCCCAAAACATTCACCGATATTTGGACATGAGGCTTCCTCGCAAACGGTATTTAACTTTTTTTTGCGAAGAATGCTTTTGACCTGTCGAAAATTTTCATTGTTTGCGATTTTGACTTTTATCCAACTCGGCTTTTTTAGGATGTTAACTGGACGAATCTTTACCGGATTTTTCGACGTTTTAGCTACTCCGACTTGTCTTGGGAAACCTTTACTCATAAGGCTTTTGATAATTCATCAATCAATTTTTGACAAATTAAATCTTTATTATCGGTAACGCCCAAATCTGATAACTGAGTCACTTTCATTCCAGATATTCCACAGGGATTTATATTTTTAAAAGGCGACAGGTTCATATTGATATTTAACGATACGCCATGATAACAGCAACCATTTTTTATACGAAGACCAAGTGATGCAATTTTCCTCTCTTCAACGTATACCCCAGGGTGTTTAGAGGATCCAAATCCAATTATATTATAATTTTTCAATAATTTAATAACGACATTTTCTAGCGCGCGGATCAATGATCTAATAGAAATTTGCCGTCGCCGTAGATCTAAAAGCGTATAGATTATTAATTGTCCGGGTGCGTGATAGGTAATTTGTCCCCCTCTGTCACTTTTATAGACCAATATTTTTTTTTCGTTACCCATTAAATGTCTTGGATCACCAGCTAAGCCCAAAGTATATATGCTTTCGTGTTCAAGTAACCAGATTTCGTCTTGGGTATGCTCTGAACGAAGAGCGGTAAAAGATTGCATCGCTTTGAGGGTTTTTTCGTATTTGGTAATACCTAGATACCTAACTAAAAATGTATCTTTATTAATAAGTTTTGATTTTGAATTATTCATAAAATGGTTTACGTCTATTTTTCAAAAGACCATTAAAACCAATGGGGATCTTGATAAATCATTGTAGAGTTCGTCTAATTGTTGTTTGGAGATTGCTCTGATTGTACAAGTGATGCTTTGATAGTTACCAGATCTGCTCGATCTAGTTTCGGCGGTGCTTGGAGAAAAATCTGAGGCGTGGCGGATTACAATCTTTGATATCTCAGATTGAAGATTCAACTGAGATTTGCCAATTATTTTTATTGGAAAGTCAGTTGGAAAGTCTATAAGTGATTCGTTGTTCATTATCGATGTTAAGCTACGGATTGACTTTTTGTGGAATACTACAGCTTTTAATTGATAGTTAGAAGCTTTAAGATAATTATTCAGAACTAAATAAAACTAGAATAAATGCCTATGGAATTTTACATCGAAGCCTAATTGGTAGTGTTTTAAAAATGAAATCAGAGACCGAAAATTCAAGGAACGTAGCCCATATCTTATCCGAAGCACTCCCCTATATTAGGCGATTCCAAGGAAAAGTAATAGTTGTTAAGTATGGCGGAAATGCAATGATAGAGCCTTCGCTCAAACGCTCTTTTGCTCGCGACGTGGTTCTTTTAAAACTGGTTGGGATGAATCCAGTAGTTGTCCATGGAGGCGGACCGCAAATTGATAGTTTGCTGAAAAAAGTAGGAAAAAAAAGAGAATTTGTTCAAGGAATGAGAGTAACTGATAGCGAGACCATGGATTTGGTAGAGATGGTTTTGGGGGGACTGGTTAATAAAGAAATAGTTAATTTAATTAATGAGCAGGGAGGAAAGGCGGTTGGATTAACCGGGAAAGATGGAGCTTTCATAAGGGCAAAGAAGTTGTTGGTAACTTCGGAGAGCGAGGCTGAACGAGATCTTGGACAGGTAGGTCAGGTCGAAAGCATAGATCCCAGTTTGATAAAATTTTTAGAAAAAGGCGAATTTGTGCCGGTTATAGCTCCCATAGGCGTGGGTCCGGATGGGGTTTCTTACAATATAAATGCCGACCTTGTCGCAGGAACGTTAGCAGGTGTCCTACAGGCTGAAAAATTGATTTTATTGACCAACACCGAAGGAGTGCTAGGGCATGATGGAGCACTTCTTACCGGTCTTTCGCCTCGTGGGGTTAATGATTTAGTCGATGCGGGGGTAATTCACACTGGTATGTTGCCCAAGCTAAAAGCTGCGATAGACGCTATAAATAATGGGGTATCAACAGCTCACGTAATAGACGGTCGCGTTGAACATGCGCTTTTGCTTGAGGTGCTCACTAATCAGGGAGTTGGTACCCTCATTCGTCGTAATTGATACACTTGTTTATTTCTACCACAAACATGGGTTATTACACATAAGGTAAAAAAAATGATGCATATTGCCCGTCGAAATACTTGGATTTTCGATCTAGACAATACGCTACATGATGCGGGGTATTGTATTTACCCTCAGATAAATCGACTTATGACCCGATATATAATGGGTCAACTCCAAGTAGACCGAGGACAAGCAAATGATATTCGTATCGGTTATTGGAAAAAATATGGAGCAACGATAATAGGGCTGATTAAACACCATAATATTGATCCCCATCATTTTTTAAAAATTACTCATAATTTTGAAATAGAGAAAAATAACATTAAAGCATCCCCATACTTGCACCGTCTTTTGCAAAGGTTAAACGGACGAAAGTTTATCTTTTCGAATGCACCGCGTGCATATATCGATGAGGTTCTACGGCATTTGAAAATAGCAAATTTTTTTTCAGATGTTTTTTCAATAGAATCAACGGGTTTCAAGCCAAAGCCCAACATCTGCGGATACCATATTTTGCTACAAAAATCTAAAGCGATAGCAAGCGACTGTATTATGGTCGAGGATACTCTTCCCAATTTACTAGCAGCTAAAAAGCTAGGTTTTAAAACGATTTGGTTAAGTTCAAAAGTTTATAAACCAAAATGGGTCGATATTAAAATAACGGATATCCGTCATCTGGTTTGAAAGATTTTTTTATAAAATAGATTTTTTATGGGTCCTGATGGCAGGCGGTGCAAGCTGGATCTTTTAGCAGTTTCAAAACTTTCCAGTCAGCCGAGAGCCCGTTGACAAGGAGAAGTTTTCCGATCATTGGATCTCCAATTTCCATTAAAATCTTTAAGGCCTCGATTGCCTGTATGGTTCCAACTAGTCCTACCAGCGGTGACAACACTCCTAGTTCAGCACACTTTGTCTCTTCAAAATCGCTGTCTGCAGGATACAGACACTCGTAGCATGGACTATTCGGTTTGGATTGGTCAAACACCGATATTTGTCCTTCAAACCTGATTGCTGCCCCTGAAACCAGTGGTTTTTTGAATTGGGTGCATGCTCTGTTGACCTGATGGCGTGTTTCAAAATTATCAGAGCAATCCAAGACAATATCGGCTATTGAAACCGCTTTACTTAGTTCGTCCCCGCTTAATTTTTTATCCAATAAATCTACAAGGGTATTGGGGTTTAAAGCCTCCAAAGTTTCTTTTGCCGAGAGCACTTTCTTTTTACCTATATCAGGAGTGGCATGGATAATCTGTCTTTGGAGATTAGTTAGGTCAACCGTGTCTCCGTCCGCGATCGTGAGTTTGCCAATTCCACTGGCGGCGAGGTACATGCTGACCGGAGCGCCAAGACCCCCGGCACCAATAACAAGAGCATGGGCATCGAGCACCCTTTCTTGACCGTCGATACCTATTTCAGGAAGAAGTATATGACGGCTAAATCTTAGCAACTGTTTGTCGTCCATTCGTTTTACCCCCTTAATGTAAGGGAAGCCGTAATGCTAGTAAAAAAACGGATCAAGGCAAAGAAGGTATTAATTCGCCCTTATAATTTGCAATCCTTTAAGTAAATTTATTGCCTGGTTGAGCTGATAATCATCCTTTGAAACTATAGATATCGAAGCGTTTCCCGTCGGTGCATCGTCGTCTTTATTTTCAATTTCATTTTCCTCGTTTTCCAAAGCTCCTGTCAGGTCCGCTTCGCGAAGCGAAGTTCCGGATTCACCCTCCTGGATGGTGGCTTCTTCAACAATTATATCTGGCGTGATACCTTTGGCCTGGATCGATCTCCCATTAGGGGTAAAGTAACGGGCTGTGGTTAGTTTAATCGCGGTCTCGTTGCCCATGGGTAGGATGGTCTGAACAGAGCCTTTACCAAATGTTTGGGTTCCCATGATAACCGCTCTTTTATGGTCCTGAAGAGCCCCTGCAACAATTTCCGATGCGGAAGCTGACCCCCCGTTAACTAGTACAACCATCGCAGCCGATTTAGTTTCTTGAGGAAGATCAGCAAGGTAGTCCCGGTTTCCCCTCCTGAGGTAATAGTTGGGTTGGGCGTATAGTTTCATCCTAGCATTCCGCGTTCTTCCCTCCGTATACACCACCAATTTATCTTTCGGTAAGAATGCAGCTGAGACAGACACCGCAGAATTGAGTAAACCTCCGGGATCGTTTCTTAAATCAAGAATAATCCCTTTCATAGGTGTATTAGCTTCAGCAAACCGTTTGTTTATGGCTTCTGCTAATTTCTCGCCAGTGTGCTCTTGAAATTGAGTGACTCTGAAATACGAATATCCGGGCTCCAATAATGTCGATTTCACACTTTGAATTTGAATGACAGCTCGGGTTATGGTTATTATCCGTGGTTTGGCGTCCCCCTTCCTAATCAGAGTTAGTACGATATCTGTATCAGGCTTGCCTCTCATTTTTTTTACGGCCTCCCCCAGTGTCATCCCCTTAACGTTGGTATCGTCCAATTTGATAATAAGATCGCCTGATTTAAGTCCCGCCCGCCATGCCGGTGTATCCTCGATTGGGGCTACAACTTTGACAAAACCATCTTCCATGCCGACTTCTATGCCAAGGCCTCCAAACTCTCCCTGGGTACCGACTTT
>PAHB01000034.1 GCA_002704665.1 Pseudomonadota bacterium | reverse complement strand
TGACTAATGTTAATTTCTTTGCTGCTTTCGAAAACCCTGCGCTTAAGTCCTCCGTCAAACCATTTGCAAAATTCAATAAATTTTGGTCTTGAGATCCTGTATCGAAAGGTAATATGGCAATTCTTTGGAAATCAGCACCATTTTGAACTTCCTCCTGCATTCCTTGAAAAACATATGACCCCACTGCAATCACGACCGCAAGTGCTACAAGATAATAAAGAGTCTTTTTATTGATCGTTTTTTTATGCTTAAACTGCTTGGGATCTACTGACCCGGTGACCGTATCAGCATAATAAGCCCGTACCGGCTCACTTATATTTTTCAGATTTTGAGTTCCTTGATCGATAAAACCACATGGCACTTTGCCCTTGACAACAGAATGAACAATCTCAGATATACAAATCCCCCCCGGAGGCGCGATCCCCTCTAGCCTTGCCGCCACATTGACACCGTCTCCCAGCAAGTTTTCACCATCAACAACTACATCACCCATGTTGATACCCATACGGAACTCAAGACCTTTGTGACCATCGTGATTCTGGTTGTGAGTAAATACCTTTTCCTGGATTTCAATAGCTGCGCGAACCGCGCTTAACGCACTGTTAAACTCGACCATAAAAGCATCTCCGGCAGTATTAAAAATTCTGCCTTGATAACTTTTTACTGAATCCTCAATGATTACCCGGCAAGCTCTGAGCTGGTTAATAGTTCCCTCCTCGTCCGAGCTCATCTTTTCGGAATAGCCAACGACGTCCATAGCCAATATTGTTGACGTTTTTCGGTTTTTTCTGGTATCCGTCCCTGACATGTCTCTGCTCTCCTAAGAAATCTAAAACAACTTACCGATGCATAGCGCGTTTCGATACGTGTCGATTATTCAAAACAAAATAGAAAGCCATGTTCCAAAATCCAAGACCTATTCTCGGTTTCTCGAATTGGTGGAAGTTTTACATGAAATTTGACCCATCGATTCCGCATTAATATTGCCCTCTTTGTTCTTGGAGATATCTTAACTCAACGTTATGCGACCAATACAGATCCTATTTAATGAACTGCGATATCTAAAGCTTATAACCACAATTAGCTATTTGGTCATGAATTAAGCCGCCCGTCCACCAATCGATAACAAGAATCCAACCGCGAAGATATTATTTGATCGTGCGTAACTATCACTAAGGAAATTTTCATTTTAGATTGTAAATCAAACACAATTTCAAGCATAGCATCCGCTATTTTTCGATCGAGATTTCCGGTAGGTTCATCAGCCAGCAAACAAGAAGGTTCAGTGACTAGTGCCCTAGCCAAAGCTACCCGTTGTCGCTCGCCACCCGAGAGTTCAGCCGGGACATGCCCAGCTCTTGCCGAAAGTCCAACTTGGCCTAACATTTTTTCCGCCTTTCCCATCGCTTTATTAGGGTCTAACCTCCTTACAAGCAATGGCATAGCAACGTTCTCAAGAGCGGTAAATTCTTGTAATAAATGATGAAATTGATAAACAAAACCTAAACCTTCGTTTCTGACATTACCACGCTCACTCTCTGATTGTGTCGAGAACTGTTTACCCTTAAAAAATACGTCACCCGAATCTGGAAGCGCTAAGCCCCCAAGTATATGAAGTAAAGTGCTTTTCCCGGAACCGGAAGACCCAGTAATTGCAGCCGACTCGCCGCGATTTATATCAAAAGAAACGTCTTTGAGGACCTCTAACCTTTGAGCCCCCAGTCCGAATGATTTGCAAACCTTCACACAAGACAGAGAAGTTTCATCTATTTCACTCATATCTAAGAGCCTCCGCCGGCCGTAAAGTTGAAGCTTTCCAGCTGGGATATAGAGTTGCCGTTACTGATAGAAATAACGACACTGCGATAACAATCATTACATCATTTATGCGGAGATCCGAAGGAAGATCGCTGATGTAATAAATATCTTTCGACAGCAAATCCATTCCCAATAGGGTTTCAATGAAAGGAACAATGGTGTCAATATTGGTCGCGACAAGCACTCCCAGAATTGTGCCCGCTGTCGTTCCAATAATCCCAATCAATGCCCCTTGAATCATAAAAATTAACATGACTCCCCGAGGTGATGCTCCTATAGTTCTCAATATGGCGATATCGGAACGCTTGTCAGCCACAGCCATAACTAGAGTCGACACTATATTAAATGCTGCCACGGCAACGACGAGCAAAAGTATTATGAACATCACTTTTTTCTCAATTTGAACTGCCCTGAAAAAATTAGCGTGACTTTGAGTCCAGTCTGAAACGAGAAGGTTCGGATCATCGATTCTTGAGGCAAGCTCTTCACTCACCGAGGGAGCTAAAAACAAGTCTTTTATTTTAATCCTTAGTCCATCCACCGCATTTTTTGATCTTGTTAACTTTTGCGAATCTTTGATATTTATTAAGGCTAACCCCGCATCATAGTCATACATCCCAGCCTCAAAAATTCCTGCAACTTGAAACATTTTTAGACGAGGAATTACTCCTGCCGGGGTGACTTGCCCTTTTGGGATCATCAGCAATAGATCATCACCGATTCTAACCCGAAGCATCGCAGCCAACTCTGACCCCAAGATAATATTGAAGTTGCCGCCTATTAGTGACTCAATGTGTCCTTCTACAATCTGATCTGGAAGAGCTGATACCGTTTTTTCCAACTCAGGCACGACACCCCTAATCATTGCTCCTCTGACAGCACCATCTTTCGATAAAAGCCCCTGAATCAAGGAATACGGGGCTGAGCCATCAATAGAGACTACGGACCTTACCTGAGCGTCCAAAGAAGACCAATCCTGAATCGGTTTCCCATAACCTTGTATTTGCACGTGAGAGACGACGCCCAAGATTCTCTCTCTTAGCTCTTGTTGAAATCCATTCATTACTGATAGAACTACAACCAGCGCAGCAACGCCCAATGCTATACCTACCATCGCAATAACGGAAATAAACGAAACAAAATTGTTTCTTGCGCGACTCTTGGTATACCGAAAACCGATAATAGCCTCGTAATAACGTTGATACATCTCTAAATTTTTTTATCCTAAATAATAATTAAACTATTGACATCGCTTGTAGTAATATTAACTATATTCAATATGCTAACACGATCTACCCTCTACTTCCTTTTCCTAAAAGACAACTTAAGTCGTTATTCACCAAGCATTCCCTTGGCTCCACAACTTATAAGTAAATTCTTTAGATATGCCGATGTCACAAACACCGGACACCAATGTATGTATGACTGGATATTAAATAAATTTGGACTTTCGACATCACTAAAAGACGGATTTGCTTCATTTCTGTGCGGGAATCCTATGACGTCAACAAGAGAGTACTGGGTGTGCATCACGCCAGTATCTTTAAATCCGTCTCTAAACGACCTTACGCTAAACGAAATAAAAGACATGTCAATCGAAGAAAATAAACATTTTTTCTCCATTTTAAAAAATCATCTAGCGGAAGAATACGACACTGTAGTATGGTTTGACTCCAAACACTGGTGTTTAAAAGCAAAATCACCCCAAAAACTAAAAACCACCAGCTATCATAGAGCAATCGGAAGTTGCATTTCTGAGTTTATAATGACCGGCAGTGATTCACCAAAATGGAAACGAATAACTTCAGAAATTGAAATTCTTTTTAATCAAGACCCTCTAAACCAAAAGAGACTTTTGGAAAATAAAAAACCAATAAATAGCATTTGGCTCTGGGGAGTAGGGCCCGCTGAAACACCTAATATAAAAAATTGTCTTGTGCGAACCAGGCACCCCTTTCTAAAAAATATAGCAAAACTTGGCAATATTGAATGTCTGTCATCAAACATTGCTATTAATGACATTCCCTTAGGTAAACAATCGAAAGAAATTATAGTTTCAATCAGTGATCCCCTACTTGAGGGAAGTAATTGGTCCAACTCCTTTATTGAAAATGATTTAAAACAATCCTTAGTTCAATTGAAATCGGGGATGATAGGCAATATTACGCTTGTGTTTCCTTTTGAAAATCAGACCATAGAAATAACCGTAAACCAAATATCTTTTCTTAAATTTTGGCGATATTTAAAAAATAACAAAAACCTGTTAACTAAGATATAAATCTCATAAACTTTATGAAGATAATTTCGAGAAATATTAATAAAAATGCTCTGAAAAAACTTAAAAATGAGAATATTAACCCTATACTCGCCCAAATTTATGCATCTCGGGGCATTGACGATCCAAAATTATTAAAATCTAATCTCAGCTTTCTGTTGCGTCCGGATTTATTGCGTGATTGTCAAAAATCTGGAAACTTGCTTGCAAAAGCTATAGCCAATAACGAAAAAATAATAGTCATTGCAGATTACGACGCTGACGGGGCTACCGCATGTGCTCTTATAATTGATTTCTTGCGAACAGTTAGCGCAAATACAGGTTACCTTGTTCCTGATCGACGAAAAGACGGGTATGGACTCACCCCTGAATTAGTTGAACTGGCAGCATTAAAAAAACCAGACTGGTTAATTACCGTGGACAATGGAATTGCCAGCGTGAAAGGAGTAGAACGAGCGAACGAACTACAAATCAAAACGGTAATCACGGATCACCATCTCCCAGGAGCAGATCTTCCAAAAGCTGAGGCTATTGTTAATCCGAATCAACCAAAATGTAATTTCCCCAGCAAAAATCTCTGTGGCGTAGGTGTAATCTTTTACGTGGCAAGCGCGATCCGAAAATCTCTCAGGGATTTAGATTGGTTTAAAAAACGTCCGGAACCTAATATGCGCGAATACTTGGATCTGGTCGCCTTGGGTACTATTGCCGATGTTGTGCCCCTAGACTTTAACAATAGAATTCTAGTGGAAAACGGCTTGTCCCAAATTCGTATGGGAAAAAACCGACCTGGGATATCAGCACTTATAGAAATATCTGGGAAAAAAAATCAAAATCTTACTTCACAGGATCTCGCGTTCTCAATCGCGCCAAGACTAAACGCTGCCGGGAGAATGGAGAATATGGCTTCAGGTATCGATTGTTTGTTGACACAAAATTGTGAAAATGCTCGGCGTTTAGCGGTAAACCTGAATAATTTAAATATGGCTCGAAGACAAAAAGAAAAAGAAATGAAAAATAGCGCTACAACGATAGTTGAGCAAACGATAAAACAAAATTACATTGGCCATACCTATTTCAATGACTCTTGGCACGAGGGACTAGTTGGGATTCTCGCGTCACGAATTAAGGAAAAAATCAATCGCCCAGTTTTCGTATTTGCACCCAGCATTAATAAATCAGAGTTGAAAGGGTCTGGCCGGTCAATCCAAGGGTTCCATTTGCGAGATGCTTTAGACCTGATCGCTAAAAACAATCCAACTCTGTTACTAAAATTTGGTGGTCATGCGATGGCAGCAGGCCTTACGATTGAAAGAAACAACTTAACCTTGTTTAAAGATGTGTTTAATGAAGTTGCCAGTCAGTTAATATCAAACGATCAATTAGAAGACGTCGTACTAACAGATGGATCACTTGGAAAAAAGATGAATTTGCGGGAAATAGATGAAATACACAAAAAGATATGGGGTCAAGGTTTTGAAAAGCCACTTTTCGTGGATAATTTCATAGTCTTAGATCAGTATCAAATAGCGAAAATCCACAAAAAACTAATCATTAGGAAAGACAATGATTCTCAAGAGTTTGAGGCTGTATGTTTCCGAGAAACAAATTTTTTTCCAAAAAAAATAAAGGCGGTTTACGAACTGAGTATCAATAATTATCAAAATAAAAAAAGTATTCAACTAATAATCGCACACTGGTACCCTTGTGAAACATCTAGAAAAAACGATAAAATACTGCAAAATTCATAATTTTTGGCGCTACTCATAACTCATGGATCTAGAACTAAAAAACTTCCTCACGACAACACTGAATAATCTGGAGAAAAGAACCTTTGATCTACGGGGGTATCTTTGACTACGACTCTAAAAGCCATAGACTTGACGAGTTAAACCGTCTTTTAGAAGATCCAAGCCTATGGAGTAACCCGGACCAAGCCCAAAAACTGGGGAAAGAAAAAAAAATACTAGATGATATAGTGAACAACATTAAGACCATTCACGTCCAATTAAAATCTTGCGGTGAATTACTTGAATTAGCCATCACCGAAAATGACGAAGAGACTTTAAGGTCAATAGCACAAGACTTGAATCCGATTGAGGAAATCATAAATCAACTAGAATTTCGGCGGATGTTTTCTAACGAACTAGACCCATCAAATTGTTTTTTAGATGTTCAGTCAGGAGCTGGAGGTACTGAAAGTCAAGATTGGGCCGCAATGCTTGAAAGGATGTATCTACGGTATTGCGAACGCAAAAGTTTTAACATACAAATCTTAGAAAAATCTTTCGGTGAGGTGGCCGGGATAAAAAGCTCTGTCTTAAAAATTTCGGGGGATTATGCGTACGGCACACTTAGGACAGAAATTGGCATTCATCGCCTGGTTCGAAAATCCCCGTTTGATTCGAATGCAAAAAGGCACACATCTTTCGCAAGTGTATTCGTGTACCCAGAAATCGATGAGTCAATTACAGTTGACATAAATCCGAGCGATCTAAGAATCGATACTTATCGAGCGAGCGGAGCCGGCGGTCAACATGTTAATAGAACAGACTCTGCTGTCAGAATAACTCATTTGCCTACCGAAATTGTAGTCCAATGCCAAAACGATCGGTCTCAACACAAAAATAAAGCGGAAGCAATGTCAATGCTCAGAGCAAAACTCTATGAGTTTGAGCTTAGAAAACAAAACGAAGAAAAACAAAAACTTGAGGACAATAAAAGTGATATTGGCTGGGGACACCAAATAAGATCTTATGTTTTAGATCAATCTAGAATAAAAGACTTACGGACTAACCTGGAAACCGGAAATACCCAAGCAGTCCTAGACGGTGATTTGGAGCCGTTTATCTTAGCCAGTCTAAAAAAAGGAGTTTAAAACTGAGAGGAAAAAAAATGAGTGAAGAATCCCCGACTTCAGACACGAACAAGATTATTGAAGAGCGTCGACTTAAGCTAAGAAACTTGCGAAAAGTCTCAAATCCGTTTCCAAACGATTTCAAAAGAGAACATCTCGCAAAAGAATTACATAAACAATTTGATCATCACTCTAAAGAATCATTGGAGGAAGAACAAATTTCCGTTTCGTGTGCAGGAAGAATGATACTTAAAAGAGTTATGGGCAAAGCCAGCTTTTGTACGTTGTTAGATATGACGGGGAAAATCCAATTATTTGTCAATGATAATAACGTTGGAAATGAGAAACACGATGAATTTAAGCATTGGGACTTAGGCGATATATTGGGAGCAAGCGGAGTCTTATTCAAAACAAAAACTAACGAACTTAGTATTAGGGTATCTAGCCTTAATTTATTGTGTAAATCATTAAGGCCCTTACCGGAAAAATTTCATGGGTTAACAGATAAGGAACAGAGATATCGACAAAGATATGTTGATTTAATTGTCTCAGAAGACACACGTAACCGCTTTATATTACGTTCACAAATAATTCAATCTCTTCGAAATTTTTTTGTAACCCGTAAATATTTAGAAGTAGAAACTCCAATGATGCAGCCCATACCGGGGGGAGCGACTGCTAAACCCTTTATAACCCATCACAATGCATTGGATATGGAGTTGTATTTACGGATAGCCCCGGAACTTTACCTAAAACGCTTAATTGTTGGCGGTCTCGAACAAGTTTTTGAGATTAATCGTAGTTTTAGAAATGAAGGCATTTCGACAAAACATAACCCGGAATTTACCATGCTGGAATTCTATGCAGCGTTCAAAGATTACAACTATCTAATGGACCTTACAGAAGAATTAATATCCCAGGTCGCAATGGAGTCAACAGGTTCTACAATTATAGAAATCGAAGGACACACCATTAATCTATCAGGAAAATACGACCGACTAACCATAACGCAAGCTGTAAATAAATATAATCACCAACATTCGATGAGAAATCTCGAAGATCCCGAATACCTAAAAATAGAATTGAAAAAAATTGAAGAGCAAATTCCTATTAAAAATAATTTAGGAGCTCTGCAATTTCGCTTTTTCGAGCTAACGACCGAATCAAAACTGATACAACCCACTTTTATCATCTCGCATCCCACAGATATTAGTCCTCTAGCAAGACGTAATGATAACAATCCCGAAGTAACCGATCGCTTTGAACTTTTTATCTGTGGTCGAGAGATTGCCAATGGATTCTCTGAACTAAATGATCCTGAGGATCAAGCAGCACGATTTAAAGCCCAAGTCGAAGCTAAAGACGCGGGAGACGAGGAGGCGATGTATTACGATGAAGACTATATCAAAGCACTCGAATATGGAATGCCACCAACCGCTGGTGAGGGGATAGGTGTGGATAGGTTAGTAATGCTTTTGACTAATAGTCCCTCTATTCGGGATGTAATTTTATTTCCTCAACTGAGAAAGAATTAAAAAGATCAAAAAACAGAATTATGAATAAATTTTCAAATCGTAAAAAAAATTCTCTTCCGAAACTACTTTGGCAACCCTCTCAAGAAACAATTGAAAAATCATCTATCGTTAGTTTTATAAACTACATTAACAAGTCTTTCCCAAACACGTCGCTAATAAATTCGAATGACCTTTATGAATGGTCAATAGATAAGCCGGAATTGTTCTGGTCATCGATTTGGCAATTTACAGGAGTTAAGCCACGTTATTTCGGCAAATCTATACTTGAAAAAAAATCTAAAATGATTGAATCACAATGGTTTAAAGATGCAAAACTAAATTTCGCCGAGAATTTGTTAAAGGACAAAAACAAATCCCATGCGATAATCTTCCTTGGGGAAAACAATGTCAAATGGAAATTAACGCGGACAGACTTATATAAAGCAGTGTCAAGGACCAAACAGGCACTAGAAAAAGCAGGTTTAAAAAAAGGCGATCGAATTGTCGCTTATATGCCTAATTGTCCGGACACGATAATCCTTATGCTTGCTGCTACAAGCGTTGGAGCAATATGGTCTTCCTGTTCACCTGATTTTGGAGAAAAGGCGATATTGGAACGTTTTGGGCAATTAACTCCCAAAATATTAGTAGCGGTGGAGGGATATCAATATAACGGAAAAAAATATAACCTTTTAGAAAAAATATCAATTATTACAAAGCAAATTCCCAGTTTAAGGAAAGTGATTATCTCGTGCCTCACCAATGATAATCCCGAAATAAGTTCCATACCCAATTCAATACTTCTCAGAGATTTTATTAAGAAATTTCAAGCGCATGACATAAAATTCCATAGATTTCCATTTGATCATCCGCTTTACATAGTGTTCTCATCCGGCACTACAGGGAAACCAAAATGCATCGTGCACGGTGCAGGTGGCACCTTGTTACAACATTTAAAAGAACATCAATTGCATACTAACCTCAAATCAGGTGATCGGTTATTATATTTCACCACGTGTGGTTGGATGATGTGGAACTGGATGGTATCAGCGTTAGCCTCAGGAGCAACATTAATGCTTTACGATGGATCTCCTTTCCATCCAACGGCGACACGTCTCTTGGATTACGTGGACAATGAACGCATAACAGTCTTCGGAACATCAGCGAAATACCTAGATTCTCTAAAAAAGGCAAAACTAAAACCAAAAAATACTCATCAATTACTTTCACTGAAAACTATTCTATCGACGGGATCACCTCTAAGTCCTGAAACTTTTGAATACGTTTATTCTGATATAAAGAAAGACATCCAACTTGCATCGATTGCCGGAGGAACAGATATAATTTCGTGTTTTGTTGCGGGCGACCCTACCCTACCTGTGTATTCCGGCGAAATACAACGCCGAGCATTTGGTATGGCGGTGGAGGTGACAGGGGAAGCTGGCACACCAGTAGTTGAGCAAAAAGGTGAACTTACGTGCGTTCAACCATTTCCCTCAATGCCTATCTATTTTTGGAACGACAGGGAAAACAAAAAATACCAAAGTTCATATTTTAAAAAATATCGTAATAAGTGGTGTCACGGAGACTATATGCTTCTAACTGATCGCGGGACGGCAATTATTTTTGGGAGGTCAGATACAGTTTTAAATCCCGGTGGAGTTAGAATTGGTACAGCTGAAATTTACAGGGAAGTGGAGGCATTAGAAGAAATTGACGAAGCCATCGCGGTAGGTCAAAAAGCACGAAATGATACGCGTATAATCTTATTTGTTAAGATGCGAAAAAATATACCGTTAACATTGGATATTATTAATAAGGTGAAGATTCGTTTGAAAAATCATGCAAGTCCTCGACATGTCCCGGAAATAATATTAATGACACCAGAAATACCAAGAACAAAAAGCGGAAAAATCGTTGAAAAAGTCGTAGCTAATATTATTAATGGTGATGATGTTGGCAACACCGACTCGTTAGAAAATCCAGAATCATTGAAGCATTTTAAAAATAGACCTGAATTAAAAAAATATTCATAATGAATGCACAATGTTTTATTACAATTAGTTTGTTGTTTTTTTTTATAAAAATGCCGAGTGCCGTCCAACCCCTTACTTCGCTAAAATGGGAAAAAAGAGTTCTTATTGCTTCCCTCCGCAATTGGGATTCGCACCTTTTGGCTGAATTAAATAAATTTAGGAGAATTAATCAATGTGAATTGAACGACAGAAATATACAAATAATAATCTATAACAACTATAGTAATACCGAGTTTTCTACTCCCAAATTTATAAATAAAAAACAAGGCCTTTGGCTTGTGGGATACGATGGAACAGTAAAAGGTTACTCCGACGATCAAAAACTTCTTACCGATTTATTCGTAATAATAGATCAAATGCCTATCCGAAAAACTGAAATAGAGAAATCAAAATCTTCTTGTGAATAGAGGCAAATTACCCTAAAAATTTACCATTTCATGCCGATACCACTAGTTAGATGGTATGAAAGGGCATCAAATCATGAATAAGATTTTGGTAACGGGTGGATCGGGTTTTATAGGTTCACACTTGTGTGAAAAACTGCTTGAAAAAGAAAATCAAGTTATTTGCTTAGATAATTTGTACAGCAGTAGCCTGACGAACATTGAACATCTTTTACAAAATCCCAATTTCCAATTCATAGAGCATGATATATCTAATCCGATAATGCTCGAAGTTAATCAAATATATAATCTAGCATGTCCAGCTTCCCCAGTTCATTACCAACGAGATCCCGTTCAAACAACAAAAACGATTTTAATGGGAGCTATAAATATGCTGGATCTCGCAAGAAAAATGGATGCTAAGATCTTACAAGCCTCAACAAGCGAAGTTTACGGTGATCCAATGATAAGTCCCCAACCCGAAGCTTATTGGGGGAATGTAAACCCGGTTGGTGTCAGGTCATGCTATGACGAGGGTAAGAGGTGCGCCGAAACCCTATTTTTTGACTACCTGAGACAATATAAGTCAAAAATAAAAGTAGCGCGAATTTTTAATACCTACGGTCCAAAAATGGCGGTAGACGACGGTCGAGTAGTATCTAACTTTATCACCCAAGCACTGGCACACCACCCGATTACGATTTATGGTAGTGGATTACAAACTCGCTCGTTTTGCTTTATTGATGATCTTGTAACAGGCCTGATAACTCTTATGCAAATAGATGAAAACCTTACGACTCCAATAAATTTGGGAAATCCTACAGAAATAACAATTTCCGATCTTGCATCTATGGTCATTAGTCTAACAAATTCAAGATCAAAATTAACAAATTGTCCTTTACCTGAAGACGATCCTCGTCAGAGAAAACCGGATGTATCGCTGGCAAAAAAGTTTCTTGAGTGGAACCCACAAATCGACATTCACACGGGCTTACAAAGAACGATTACTTATTTTCAATCTCTATTCTCGGAACCCAACTGGGAATCAAAGGGGATTCAGGCTCAAGCCTCAGAACTTATTTTAAAAGACAAAAAAAAGATTTTTTTGAAAGAACAAAAAAGGATTTTTCACTAATATATCCGAATCATATGGGTTTAAATTTATTTGATCCAATGATTTTAATTATATTGGAAAAGTACTCGGTTTCTTTATCAAAGAAATCCTCGTCAATTCCCTCTAACAATTCATCTGAATCAAGGCTATCAATGTCAAGATCATTCCAACATAGTCTCCGGAAAGCATCTATAACCTTGATGGCTAATGAAAATTCATTAGATTGAACTTGGCTTGTTTTTGCAGAATTAGATACCGATGTAAGAAACGGAAATATTGTGTAGGCCTTGATTTTGTCCTCTTGAATATTATTACGGACGTAAATATCATTCAGATGGTCAATAGAGGTTTGATTTTCTAATATATTTTTTATTTTGATCTTTGAGCTATTATTAATGATATAAGCTGACATTCCGCAAAATGACCAACCTTTCAAGTCAAAAATCTTAAAAATTTGGCGTTCCCTGCGTTTCCATATTTTGTTATCCCAAAACAACTCCGCCATTTGGGTAAAATCACCAAAAATGACATCGGTGAAAAACATATCCCACAGAATATCACTACCTGTAAATTTACTCATCGCTTCGTTTAGTTTTTCACCGGTACGTTCTCCAAAACAAGCATCATCTTCTAAAATCAGCACTGGCTCAGAAAAATCCATGGATTTTTCAATGGCACCTATGTGGCTTAAGTAGCACGCTTTTGCACTGTTCGTCTGTATCCCGGGTAAGTCTCTTTCAAAAACATCTTCAGCCGTTTTTGCCGGATAGCGATGCAAAACAAATCCATGTTGGGCCATGTATTTTTTAAAG
>PAHB01000033.1 GCA_002704665.1 Pseudomonadota bacterium | reverse complement strand
GAACCAAGCCAAAGAGATCTAGCCAGAACGCTGGGTTACACCGTTGTAGATTCCAGCACGGCCATAGCCACTCATTTGAACAAGATACTCCGGGATAACGCCGCAGAGTTGTTAAGTCATGATGAAACGCAACAGCTGCTAGATAAACTGTCTCAAAAATCTCCGAAACTTGTTGAGGATCTGGTTCCTGGCAAACTATCCCTCGGAGTTGTTACACGAGTTCTACAAAACTTGTTGGGAGAAGGTGTTAGCATAAGAGATATCAGAACCATAATGGAGACTCTATCCGAGGAAGGAGGTAAAACTCAAGATCCCGACGAGTTGACGGCACTTATCAGACCTAAGTTAGGGCGAATGATTGTACAGGGTTTGGTTGATATGCAAGAAAACCTTCCGGTGATGACTTTGGATCCTAGTCTCGAACAATTGCTTCACAACTCACTTCAACAAGCCGGACAAGGAAAAGGTCCTGTATTGGAACCTGGTCTCGCTGAAAGTTTCTTTAAAGCTATTCGAGAAGCTTTAAATGAAGTCGAGGAACAGGGTCATCCCGGGGTTCTTGTAACCTCTCCCACCATTCGACCGTGGCTAGCCAAAATGTTGAAACATCGGGCAAGTGATCTGACCGTGTTGTCTTACAGTGAAATTCCAGATGACCAAGGAGTTCAAGTTGTATACACAGTTCAAGCTCAAAATACTGACTAATGGAGATACTTAAAAAATGGAACTAATAAGAATACTAGCTAAAGACTCTCGAAGTGCCACAGAGGAGGTATTGAAAAAATATGGTGATGACGCCCTAATAATATCGAATCAAAGAATAAACGGAAAAAACGAGCTAATCGTGGCCGTAGATCTTGAGGAAGCTAATCGTAACGTCGACAATAAATCTTCTGAAAATTATAATGAACCCGCAATCGATTTTGCCGATATATTCGAATCTAAACTGAGTAATAACCGTGGTAAATCAATCGATAAAAAAATACCCTCTGATGAACCTGATTCTGAGACACAGCAGCGCGAAAACTTAAGAGCACGAGAACTGGTCGAGTTGGTGCGAGGAGAATTGACAGCCATAAAAAATGAAATCAACTTGGCAAAAAATGCAGGAGCATGGGGTAAGATATTACCGAGCAATAAGGAGATAGCTGTCCTTACTGAGGCGATGACTCAAGTAGGTATGCCAACAGCGCTCCGGTTGCTGTTATCGGATCATGTGGCTTCCAAAGATTCTGAACGTGCAGCCTCATCCGATATTCAGTTATGGCTAAAAGAAAACATAAAAAACCGAGTGATCCCTTTGCCTGAAAAGGGAGTGCATGTTGTATGCGGACCATCAGGGTCTGGAAAGTCCACGATAATTGCAAAAATGGCATGTTTTATATCCAAAAAAGTTGATCCGGATAATGTCGCCGTTATTAGTTATAATGACCACAGACTAGGAGCTTGGGGACAGACCCAAATATTAACCGCCCAAAGTGGTGTAGACGCCTTTAGGAGTAAAGGAGTTGATAGTTTGAAAAATTTCATGCAAGAATTGTCGGGGCGCCAAATTATATTAATTGACACACCTGGCGTTAAAATTTCAGAAACTAAATCTGATCTGCAAAATGCCTTGCCAGATGCAGAATTTCATTTGACACTTCCTGCAAACGCATCCATAGCAACCACCTCAAAGTACCTAACTAAAGGCACAAAATTGTGGAGCAGTCTTTTAATCAGTAAAATCGACGAAAGTAATGAAATTTGGCCTGTACTCGGAGCTTTAACAGAGGATAACGTCCCGCTTTCAGCAACTAATTCATCTCCATCCATAAAGATACCTCTAGAAAAATTTGATGTAGACAAATTTGTTGCAACGGGTGTGGCAAATGTCAGAGAAAAATACACGGAAATCGAGGAAATAAGAAAAGATGGGCAGACCAATAGTGACGCAGAGTTTGATAATAAAAGCCAGTTTTCTTCTACTGAAAGAGTTTTGCAACGCAGAAAATCCACACTTGAACATCTCACTTAGAAGACCATCAATGACATGAAGACTAAAGTAATTTGTATAGCAAGTGGCAAAGGGGGAGTTGGCAAAACTTCTGTGTCAATTAATTTGGCTGTTGCTTTGGCCAACAAAGGCCGAAAAGTTTTATTATTTGATGCTGATCTTGGCCTTGCAAATTGCCAAATAGCACTAGGCGTCAAAGCTAAACATAACTTTGGTCACTTTTTGGCTGGTGAAAAAACACTTAAAGAAATACTTGTAACAACTCAAGAGAAAGTAACTTTAATTCCAGGGGCTTCAGGTGACAGGGTTTTGGCCTCTCTTGGGACTAATGAAGCTGGTTTAATAGTTAGTTCATTCAGTGAGTTAGATGGGATTTATGACTATATGTTAATTGATGCTGCGGCCGGACTGGGAAATAGCGTTATGATGTTTTTAGAGGCGTCAAATCAAAAGTTTATTGTTTTAAATGATGACCCCTCCTCCACCGCTGATGCTTACGGTATCGTAAAGGTTATGGTTGAAGACTCTAAGAAATCCAACAAAAGCTTAGAGGATATTTATCTAATTCCGAATCGTGTTGAATCATCTGAACGTGGAAAACATTTGTACGCGGCGATAAACGATGTGTGCACTCGTTTTCTAAATCAGCCCATTCAGTATTTACATTCCATTGAAGAGGACGGGCAAATATTAGAAGCTACTAGAGATTATCAGTCCGTGTTGTCCTTCGCCCCCACCAGTCGAGGAGCAAGAGATTTTAGGAATCTCGCTGAAATAGTTGATGATATGAAAGATCCTGTAGTTAAAGATAGTCACATGAACTCTATAAGTGGTGGAATTCAGTTTTTTGTTGAAAATTTAATTAGTAATGAAAGATAGCTAATAAACCGTTATTATCGGAGTATTAAAAGATATTCTGGTTATTTATGACGGGAAACAGGGAAAGAAAGATACAATGCCACAGATGAAATTGTATGAAGAAGTTGGCGAAAGTACTGAAGAGCTCATCCTGAAACACTTAGGATTGGTAAAAAGGGTCGCGTTGCACTTGAAAGTTCGTGTGCCAGCGTTTATGGAACTCAATGAATTAATCCAAGCCGGAATGATTGGATTATTAGAGGCGGCTAAATCCTACGATAGTAATCGTGGCGTTGAGTTTGAAAACTATGCTCATACTAGGGTTAAAGGGGCGATGATTGATGAGGTCCGCCGTATGTCCGCTCTTCCCCGGTCCGCGGTTGCAATCATAAAAACTCATAATGAGGCTGCAAAACAGCTTGAAGGAAAACTGGGACGTTCGCCATCGCAAGCTGAATTAGCAGAGCACCTTGGTAAAGAGGTTGATAGTTTGCAAAAAGAGCGAGGAGTGGCAAGGCAGTTTGAAACTGTGTCGATGGAAGTGCTTGAGGAGGAGGTTCTAAGCATTCCAAGTGGTAAGGACTCGCAACCGCAAGAAGTTGTGGAACAAGCTGAGTTCATGGAAGTACTGGTGGAAGCCATAGATCGGCTTCCAGAGAGAGATAAGTTAGTGATGTCGCTTTATTATGTTGAAGAGCTTAACCTAAAAGAGATTGGGGAAGTCGTTGGGGTCAGTGAATCTAGGATCAGTCAAATTTTATCTTCAAACGTAAAAAACTTACGAAAATCGCTTAAAATTGAAACCATACTAAGGTAGCCGGTTAGTATTTTTTTCCTATAATTTTTATACTTAATAAATCAATAGGTTATAATTATGGCTCTTTTTGGAAAGCAACAATCTCGGGAAAATAGGGAAACTGCGAAGGCTGAGTTTGAAAAAGCTTGTGAGCTTTCGGGTGATAACAGAGAGATCAGAGCAATGCGTATGAGGATCGGCCTCAGAGCGCGAGCTCATATAGATAAATCTTTCATAGAAGGTGCTGAAAAAACCGCTGTTTACGATGAGGCCTGCCTTAGAGCAGTTGCAGCTGGGAGGGATAAGCCTCCCCCCCCTAATGTAACACTTTATCAAAAAGTAAAAAGTGCAACTGGCGAGATTGTGACCTACATACCCGAGGAAATTGCGGAGGAAGCATTCAAAATAGGCGCAAAGTATCAATTAACAGAAATCGAAGCTAAGCCTGCTATAGATTTAGTCCAAAATTTAGCAAATTCCGTAAGTTATCAGTTACATCTGGAAGAACCGCTTGTCGCAGTATATTTTCTTAGGGAGGAGCATAATTACTTTCCAAAACCTGATGAAGACCACAATGCTGAGGAAGGTACGGATAGCGCCGAGCAAGGTGGACAAGTAGCTATTAACGAAAAGGATGCTCAAGAAAACCAAACCAAAGACGAGGATAAACTATAGCGATTGCATAAATCAACTTAACTGCGGGATAAACATAAGAACATGTCCAGAAACCAAATATCAATATTCGGACTTCCGGGAGGTCAACAATGAGTAATTTCCTTTTGCTTTTAATCCTGTTTGTTCTAGCTTCTGTCCTGTTGTTGATTGTCTACTTGATAGACCGGGTGAATATCATCGAAAAGGTTACCTTGAAATTTACCGGTGAGAGCAAGTTGAAAGAAAATTCCGGGGACGGTGTTTTTGGGGATCTTACGGCGGAACGTTTGTGGGGAGCTATGAGCGGGATTCCAACCCAAGGGTGGGACGATCAAACACTTAACGAGATTCGCCCGAGATACGAAATCATTCTCCAAAAACATGCAGAAGCTCTGTTTGAGGAAGGGGTATTGGACGGAAAAGAAGACTCGATAAAACCTCCGAGTAACACTCATTCAGTTACCACTTTGAGAGGTAGTGTAGATTCTTGGATTCCGCAGCAATATGCCGATTCGATCTATGAAGTAGGAGCGCAAAAAGGTAAAAGTGAAGAAACAGACCTTCAAACGCTGAAACAAACACTCGATTCCACTTATGATACCCTCTTGAATCAAGTTAACATAAAGGCTACGAGACCTATATCAGAGCAATTGTTGCCTCTTGAGACCATTCCAGATTCTAATGAGGGTAATCCGGCGATAGAGAGTGGGGATTCCGCAAACAATGACCAAAAGCTCGATCGTTTAGCGGACGCAATAAATGAAGAGCTAAACATGCCAGAGGTAAGTTCGAACTCTGAAGGGATTACCGCTGCCGCGGAAAGAACTCCTACTTCTGGGCCGAGCAATTCAGGCGGAAAAGAGTCGGAATCATCTTCATCTGCCCCGGCTGAACGTAAATCAGAAGTTGAGTCTCCGCAAACCACCCCAGGGTAAAAAAATAAACACTTAATTCTCAAGTTTTTTACTGTTGGGTCGAATTCTAAATGTAGGTAGATTAAGCAAGGAGTAAGTTGTGGCGATTAAAAATAAGGCTTTGGAAGCTTACGGAGAAGTTAAGGTAGCTAGTGGTGTTGGCAGTTCAGATAATGTCCAATTAATTCAGATGCTTTTGGACGGGCTGATAGAAAACCTCTCGGCAGCTGAGGGACAGGTTCATCGAGTTTTGACGCTCAAAGCGGGTGACGAACATCGAGCAGAGATAGCAAATAAAAACAAAACTTTGACACGTGCTGCCAATATAGTGATGGGGCTTCAGACGGCCCTAGACCATGATAAGGGTGGAGAGCTAGCAAAAAACTTAAACGAATTGTATGCATACGTAAGTAGAAAAATTTTCACTGTTAATGCAAACAATGATTTGGACGCTCTTAAAGAAATTAAGGGACTGATGGAAAACATACGCTCTGCCTGGAAACAGGTGCCTGCTTTGGTTCCTGGAGCTAAATCAGAGGGGAAAAAGAACCTCTCTTCATCAACTCGCACGGCAGCATAGCATTAGGACCATTTACCTTTAGCTCTGGAAATAATTCACTCTTTTAAAAACGTGTCTACAACCCACCCTTTTGGGTGGGTTTCTTATTAGCAATGGGTTTATTTGGGTCATATATCTTGCTAAGATTCAGCATAAGTTAAAAGTAACCCAATCAACAAATAATTGCTAAAAATGCTCCCGAAAAATAAACGGACCTGTAAATCCTGCCTAATAATACGGTATTTTTTGATTCTTGTTATACCCTTAATCTTTTTTATAGGCACAAATCAAGAAGTGGCAATCCCAGATTTCGACTACCACTCGCTTATCGGCGACGTCTGTTTACTTCTTTTCCTTTTGGTGCTCATTTGGAGAATCAAAAAAGATTTTTGGAGTAAAAATAAAGACTGATAGTTAAAACCTTCCGTATTTTCAAGAATAAAGCTATCGTGTCGACTAAAGTAACAAGTTGAAAAGTTTTTAGTAACATACAGGCAGTAGGATACAAATCGCGTAATATTAGGTTTTGGTTTAAAAAACGCTGCTAGCGCTAGGAAAAATTCTTATGGATATAATGACATTAATCGGATTAGTAGGAACTTTTGGGCTCATTATTATGGCGATGGGAGATATCGGTCCATTTATCGATATGCCGTCCGTGTATATTGTGCTCGGAGGCACCACAACAGCAGTAATGATGAGATCATCAATTCCGGAGTTTGTTGGAGGAATCAGCGTAGGTTTAAGAACTCTTCTCGCAAAAGTCGATGCCCCAGAAGCTTTGATTGAACAGCTAGTTGAGCTTGGTACAATTGCTCGAAAAGACGGCATGATCGCGCTTGAAGGTCAAGATATCAAAAATCCTTTCCTTGCAAAAGGAATCAGAATGTTGGTTGATGGGACCGACGGCGCCTTGATAAAAAAAGCTCTTGAAGTTGAAATGACGCACATGACTTCTCGGCATAAACTGGGAAAAAGTTTTTTCTCCTCTGCTCAAGATATCGCACCTGCTATGGGTATGATTGGAACTCTGGTGGGGCTTGTTCTTATGTTAGGAAACATGAGCGATCCCAAATCTATCGGACCGGCTATGGCCGTGGCTTTGCTAACAACAATGTACGGAGCTATTGTCGCAAATGTCTTATGTTTACCGATCTGTCAAAAACTCCAAACTCTTGCAGATAAAGAAGCATATAACAACGAATTATGCATGGAAGCAGTATTGTTCATTCAAAAAGGCGGTAATCCTCGCCTGTTGCCTGATGTATTGATGGGTTTTGTACCTCCGAAAAAACGTCAAGCACTAACGGATGCAACAGCATAAGTTTTTTGACATAGAAAATTTTACTTTTGTTTGATTAACGAAATCTTTCGAGGGTCTAATGGCTGAATCTGAAAACGAACAAAAAGAAGACGAACAGACCGAGGGTGAGAAAAAATCCCCAGATTCCACAGAGAAGGCTGAGGAAAAAAAAGAAGCAAACTCAGAGGAAAACACTGAAGCTGGCGGCGGCGGTGAAGAGGAAGAGGAAGAAGATAAATGTCCCGAGTGTGAGGAGTGTCCTCCGGCCGGTGCTCCTGCATGGATGGCGACTTTCGCGGATATGGCAACTCTTTTAATGGCATTTTTTGTTCTTATCCTGTCATTCGCTGAAATGAATGTTCCCAAGTTCAAGCAGATTAGCGGCACAATGAGAAATTCCTTCGGAATTCAAAGGTTAATTCCGGTTGTCGAAATGCCAAAAGCCACCAGCATTATCGCTCAGCACTTTTCTCCAGCCCAAGCAGAGCCGACCCCAATAAATACAATTCGACAGCAAACTACAGATGATAGCCAAGAAAATGTTGAAGTAAAAAAAGACGATAACCCTCATGAGTCGGAAACCAGTGCTGACGTCAAAGCTGTAGAACAAGCCTTAGCTAAAGAAATTGCCGAGGGTGAAGTTGTCGTAAAAGCAGAGGATGGTAAGGTTGTGGTGGAAATGATAGAACAACCCACTACCGGTGGTGGAAAGGCACAAGAGGATGGACAAAATTCCGGTGGAAAAACAACCGACGGTGAGAAAGTTTCAGGATTGGTAGCGCAAGAGACGATAGAGCTTTTCGCTAAAGTTGCCGAAGTACAATCGCAAGTGACATCAGCCGTTCAAATTAAAGACGGGACAGGAGCATCAGATGGTCAAGGAACTGCACAGGAAAATGAGGTTGATGCCCAATTTGAAAAAATTAAAGCCGATCTATCGAATGAGATTTCTAAAGGATTGGCAGAGGTGGAAAGGGAGGGGGATAAAATTATCGTTAGACTAGCGGAACAAGGATCCTTTCAATCAGGGCGCGCCGACCTCCAAGCTGGTTTTCTGCCACTTTTGAGAAAAGTTGGTAGCACCATAGCAGGAACTAACGGGCAAGTCCGTATAGAGGGGCATACGGACAACGTTCCAGTAATGGTAAATGATCGTTTTTCATCCAATTGGGATCTCTCGGGAGCCAGAGCTGGTGCTGTTGCCGACTATTTGCTTGAGGCGGGAGGAGTGGCGCCTGGAAGGATTGCCGTACAAGGTTTTGCTGACACAAAACCAATCGATACAAACGACACGGCGTCCGGTAGAGCAAAAAATAGACGAATCGAGGTCATAGTAGATGGCTCCTAGCTTAAGTTTTTTTGTTGTTCGATCTATAATAAGTTTTTTATTACAGATGCGATCAATTTTAAGGATTTTCGTTGGATGGAATCTAAGGGATCAGGTCAATTAAAAAAAAGAAAAAACGGCCGCTTAGCGGTAACTTTTCTCATAATAATTGCAATTTTAGTAGGTTACCTCTGGCGTCAGGATTTTGACAATTATCGAGAACTTCCTAACTGCGAAAATTTGCTGGAAGGAAAAGTAAACAAAAACTTTTCGATCGAAACAAATGGAATTGCAAAGCACAAAACCACTGGGCTCAAATGGTATCGTTGCAACGCGGGGCAAAGGTTCAATGAAGGCAAATGCACAGGAAAAATTTTGGTGTTTAACTGGACGGAAGCAATGAAATTTCCATCAGAACTCTCAAAAAATTCCTCGGTAACATGGCGACTACCAACAAATGATGAAATCCAATCCCTAAAAGAAGAAAAATGTCGAAACCCTGCATTGGATAAGACCATTTTTCCAGGAATAGAAGTTGCAAACTATTGGACCGCCACCGTGTCTCGGCGAGGCGCCCTGTTTGGGTGCTCTTTTTATTCCTATGAAGGCAGAATATCTTGCCTGATGAGAAAAGAAAAATACCATCCTCTGATGTTAATTTTAAAGTAAGAAACTAACCGCTTTTTAGCTGATACTTGTTTATTTTCTCAACAAGTGTCGTTCTCTGTAAATTAAGCAGTCTGGCGGTTTGTGAAATATTGCCCTGAGCTCTTTGTAAAGCTAGTCTGATTAGATTTTTTTCAATATCTGCCAAGTGTTTTTTTAGTGGTAAACCATCATTAGGAAATTCCTGTTCCCCCTGAGCCAACATAATAGTCTCTAGAACAGGGTTTTTTTTACCACCTTGATTATTAATCCAAGCACGTGCCTTTTCCTCACTCTCGAACTCTTTTACTACTACGTTATTGGGAATTTTTTCGTTGCCTTGCTGTAATCGCCATTTTTGATCGAAAAACACTGCCCATTTTTCTTCAAAACCCCTCTTGTGATTTTCTTCCAACTGCTCTGGTTGATGGGCTCCTAACACCAAATTTTCCATTGATAGAGACGGGTTAGGATGCTTATCTGCCAAAGCTTTGGGTAACATACTCGCTGGTACAATTTTTGTGGTCAGAATTTCACCCGGAAACAGAGTACTGAATCGGTCTACAAAATTTCCCAGCTCTCGAATGTTTCCGGGCCACGTGTAGGACTTAAGAAAATCACAAAATTCAGAAGACAACCCAACAGGGTTTTGATTTTTTGCATGATAGACCGCAAATTTATTAAAAAGCAAGGGAATATCCTCCAATCTGTCTCGTAATGGCGGCAAATGAATTGGCAAAACATTAAGCCGGTAATATAAATCCTCTCTGAACTTCCCCAACTCTATTTCTTTTTGTAGATCACGGTGTGTCGCTGCAATCACTCGAACGTCTATAGATATTTCTTTTTGTGATCCGATTGGGTCAATTTTTCTCTCTTGCAAAACACGCAGTAGCTTTACTTGCATATCCGAAGACATATCACCGATCTCATCAAGAAAAACGGTACCCTGATCTGCAAGCTGGAAACGCCCTACTCTGTCAGAGAATGCTCCTGTAAAGGATCCCTTTCTGTGGCCAAACAATTCACTTTCCAACAAATCCTTTGGAATCGCTGCGCAATTAACAGGAACAAACTTTTGCTGTGAACGAGCTGAGCGCTGGTGCATCTCCTTAGCCACAACCTCTTTTCCGGTTCCGCTCTCGCCTGTTATCAAGGCCGTCGAAGATGAATTCGCTACCCTGTGAACCAGCGCTCTTACCGTTGTTATTACGCGACTGTTACCTGATATTAAGGATTCCGTATTATCCAACTTAATTTTAACTTTCTTTGCTATTTGTGATTTCACAAATCTGATGAATATAGCGTAGCTCAAATCCCCACGCTGAGGTTTAAACCAGTTTTTTGGAAATTCATCAAAATAAACAGTAGTATAACTAGCTTTTTATTATTTTACGCCAATACTCAAACATCGCAATTCAAATCAATCATTTTTTTTGAAAATCAACTCATTTGTGATAAAAAATACAAAAACTCAAGAACCTTGATTAAATGCCGATCAAAAGAGAGTATAACCTCCTTCTTTCCATCGAATAGAGTGATAATTAAACGAGTATTGAAAGTGGGAATCACAAACTGAACACGAACGTAATCTTATAGGACAAAGAGAGACGACATGAAGATTTTACCAAAATATTTAATAATTGTACTTTTGGGAATGCTTGTTGGCTGCGCACAAACGGGTCCAGCCCTTAATAGCATGAAAGCTGAATTGCCTCCGCCTGCGACCGAAGCGGTGGTAGAGGAAACATTATTGGACGATCCGGTGGTAGATAAGCCCGAAGATTCGGAGTCTGACATAACATCAAGCATGATTTCACCGTTAGTAGAAAAAAGGGAGACAATAGTCGCAACCGGCTACGCTGTAATTAGCGTACAAAATCATGACAACTCCTCCCAACAAAGATTATTGGCAATTAGAGCATCGAAATTAGAAGCATATCGATCTCTCGCAGAGCAGGTTTACGGTCAGTATTTAGATGCTACAACTACAATTGCTGATATGGTTGTAATGAGCGATACCTTCCGATCCAGGGTGGAGGGCGTAATTTATGGGGCTACCGTCGTAAGTATAACACCGGTTGGAGATGACACTTACGAGACGACTCTCTCACTAGATAGCACCGTGGTTAACGATCTACGTGTTTTGTATCTTAATTACCTTGCAAGAAGAAACGTATAATAATGCTAAATCTTTGTCCGAGGTTTAAAATAAAAACTGTCAGAGCCGCTACTCTGACAGTTTTATTTGGATTTACAATAGCCGGGTTTTGTCAAGAATCCACGACAGGCCAGGAAGAAAGGGAGTCCATAAAAGAGGAAAAGACTTTAGACCCAATAGCAGAAAAAAAACTGAGCGATATAAGACATCAGTTAATAGAAGCTGCTCAACAAGCTGCTAGTCGCGTAAGGTCAACCTCTTGGCTAGATTCCCAAGGGGTTTTACACGAAACCACGCGTATTGATTCAGATGTTTTAGTAAGAGGTATGCAGGTAAACTCCTATATTAGATCGGATGCGACAGCGGTTCGCCCCACAAAAATGGTTTGTAAAAAAAATAGGCAGGATTACAAAAGAGTGGGTGCTGTTGAGATGGCCATTTACCCAAATGATGGACGTTATGGAAGCTATTTTTTAGCCGATGTTGCCTTTAATATGTCTCGCGGACTATTTAAGCATACCCATTTGAACAAAAACTGGCTATTAACATCGGTGAAAAAATACAGAACAAATTATGATAGAGCCATCGAGGCATCTCCTCATGCCAAAGCCACATACAGTTTTAATATTTCTGTTAATGCGCCATACAGTGGGAAAATAAAAAGGAGAAATATGGAGTCAATTCTCCGGTATGTTGACAACAACTATAGTCCAAAACTACAAAAACGCAGCCGACAACCAATAGAATTGAGCTTGTCAGTAACAGAGAACAACACTGGAAAGATGATATGGAATAAAACAACAAATATTATGTATCCAGCTGTTTATGCTTCAATTTCCAGTCAAGAATTGCCTGGCGAATTCACAGCAGTATTAAATGAAACAATTAAAATTTGGGGACAAGAAATAGACAGGCAACTAAGCTGCCAACCGTTTTTCTTTGATGTGCTACATCATACAGCGGATGCCTTTACAATTAACGCAGGCACTAGGGTAGGAATCCAAGCTGGAGACCATCTTATAATTGCCAATCGCGAGAAAGTACCATTCAGGGTGCTAGAGGAAGGTGTACTAGAACAAACAGTTTTAGTGATGGTTGAGTCAGTAACAAAGGACAGAGCGCAGCTAAAAAAAATAGCGGGCCCTAACCCAAAGTTTATTAGCAACATAGCTGCGATGCCACTTTAAGGATTAAAAAAATAGGAAATATTATGATTGGTATAAAACGAATTGTTTGGCTTTTAGCCCTAGCTGCTTTACTTGTCGCAGGAATTATCAAACTCGCTGTCGCCGAGGATGAATTGACGACCCTTCTACTTGCATCTGCCCAAGTTGGTGCTTCTGAACCAACAAGCGAAAATTCACCTCAGCAAACTATAAATAGTGAAAT
>PAHB01000032.1 GCA_002704665.1 Pseudomonadota bacterium | reverse complement strand
TGCAGCCATTCCTGCATGGAAAATAGCGCCAGCCCTTGCGTTTGGTAATAGTGTAGTTTTTAAGCCAGCAAATCTTGTTCCAGCTATGGCATTTGAATTAGCGAAAATTATAGGTAATTCTGGTTTACCCCCAGGGGTTTTTAACTTTGTAATGGGAAAGGGTAGCCAGGTAGGGGAGACAATTGTTAACGATGACCGCGTCAATGCACTCAGTTTTACGGGTTCGGTTGATACAGGGCAGGAAATTGCAAAAAAAGCAGTAGGCAGAATGGCTAAATTTCAGCTTGAAATGGGAGGTAAAAACCCTCTCGTAATTTTAGACGATGCTGATCTAGACATAGCAGTGCAATGTGCTATAAACGGGGCCTATTTCTCTACTGGTCAAAGGTGTACAGCATCTTCTCGGCTTATCGTCACGAGCGGAATTCATGATAAATTTATTAATTCCATGCGGGAACAGTTATCAAAAACAATCGTAGACAATCCATTGAAAGAGGGTACGCACATTGGGCCAGTCGTTGATAAAAATCAATTAAATCAAGATTTGTTTTATATAGAGAAAGCAAAAAAAGAAGGGGCTGAGTTAGCTTTCGGTGGAAGGTTGTTAGAGAGGGATACTGAGGGTTTTTATTTGGAACCAGCGCTCTTCACCCAGACAAAAAATGAGATGACAATAAATCAAGAAGAGGTTTTCGGTCCAGTGGCAAGCGTGATTGAGGTGACCGATTACGAAGAGGCTCTTCACTTAGCTAATGCTACCGATTTTGGTCTGTCTTCTGGAATTGTAACCAGCTCGCTTAAGCACTCTTCGCACTTTAAGAAAAATGCCCAAGCGGGGATGGTAATGGTAAATCTTCCTACAGCTGGAGTTGATTATCACGTGCCATTTGGTGGAATCAAAGGGTCAAGTTATGGATCGCGGGAACAGGGAAGCTATGCAAAAGAATTTTACACCTCAGTTAAAACTAGTTACGTTTTTTCTGGTTGAGCATATATCTTAATTATTTAGATCTTAGTGCGTCGACTATTTCCAGATTTGCGGCATGGAAGGCCGGAAAGGTGCCTCCAATGACACCCATTAGCGTTGCAATTATCAAGGCTTTCAAGGCTATAATGGGAGTCATAACAAATCCAAAAGAGAGATCCGCAAAGGTTTGGAAGTTAGTAGTAGTAAAATCGGAAAATTCCATAAAAGTTGCTCCAAATACTCCGATTAGTCCACCAATTAACGCAAGTACAATAGACTCTATTAAAAATGCCGTCAAAATTTCTATTTTTTTAAAACCTAAAGCTCGTAGGGTTCCTATTTCATTAGTTCGATTAGCTACTGCAGCATTCATAGTGATCATTGACCCAATTGTTGCGCCGACAGAGAAAATGATGGTTAAAGTCATACCTAAAATATTGATAAATTTGGATAGTGCTTTGGACTGATCTTTATAAAAATCTTGTTCTAATTTAACATCCAGGGATAGTCTTGGGTCACTGTCAAACTCTTTTTGAATAGTGTTGATCGATTGTTTTTCGGTAGATCGAAATACAATGATAGAAAAATTTTTTCTACGAAAAGCTTGCATCAGTTGCTCTCTACTCACCCAAATTTCGGAATCAAAAGCAGTTTTTTTTGCATCGAAAACACCCACTATAGTCCATAACCTTTGTGCGAAATATATCTGATCACCGAGATTAGTATTTGAGTATTCCTTAGCGATTGCAGATCCAATTACTATATCTGAGCTGCCAGATCGAAAAAAATTTCCCTCAGAAATTTGGACATCTGGTCTAAGTTCAAATCCTTTAGTAGATGTGCCTCTGACAACAACGTTTGATTGTTGCTTGGCATTGCTTTTTTGTAGAGATATTAAGACAACTAGTTCTTTGGAAAGCAAAGGAGTTGCATCAACTGAATTTGCAACGATTGGTTTGGTTTCAATTATTGATGCTTGATCTCTGTAAATTGTACTTTGTACTTCTGTATCGGATCCTTTCCTAGTCAAAATAATATTATTAATCTCTCCAGTGTTAACAAGTGTTTTTTTGAGTCCTTCATCTAACATCAAAATTGAAGCAAAAACAAAAACTACAAGAGCCATTCCGCCGGCTGTTAGTCCAGTGGTTACTTTTCTAACCAACAAGTTACGAATAATATATTGGAAAGGTACTCGCATACTTTAGTTGACGGTCCTTAGCCCATCGACTACGTTTATTCGGTAAACATTAATAGCGGGAATAAATGCGGCTAGAATACCAACAGAACAAGCACAGAAAAATTGAAGCCCAATAGTTTTATTTGAGACCAAAAAAACCGGAAAAATATTATCAGTTGCCATCTGAAATAAATATGCAGATGGGTGAGTAATCATTATACCTATTCCACCGCCAATCATTGCGATAAAAATTGATTCTGAAAATACAAGAAAACCTAAGAAATTCGGCTTGAACCCCAGCGCTTTCATGGTTGCAAACTCCTGAGTTCTTTCCCTGACACTCATCGCCATAGTATTTGCCATCACGGCTAGAATTATTACTACAATGACATATGAAACAGTCCTGATAGCCTCGATAATTTGATCAGACATCGCAACAAAACCTAATTGGAAGGCCTGCTCTGTTTCGGTATAACTAGGAGCAATAGAGTTTTTAAAAACATCATCAATTCTCATTGAGACGTCTGCAGCGTAATCTGCGTCCTGAACTGTTGAGATAAAAACTCCAACAGTATTAGGTTCTAAAATAGTAGTTTTAGACATTGACTCGACGTGCGCATTTAAGTAATCCCAGTGGAAGAACATTCTGTCGGTGACTTTGGATTCGTCAGATCCTTCATAAATTCCTTTTACAATAAATTCCCAATTACCCGGGTACAGCGTTCCCTTCAATTGGATAATATCTTCTTTTTCGAACGAAAAACGATCTGCGAGTTGTCGCCCGACAATCGCACCCCTTTTTTCATTATTCCAAGATATTCGATCTGACTCATTTAGTTCAAAATCTGGATAAACATCTAAATAGTTTTTCGAGACGGCAAACTGAGGAAAAAAATTTTGAGGTTTCTTGTATACGCCACCAAACCACTGTGCAAAAGCCACTTTATCGACTCCCTCTACTCCCTTAATTTGTTCTTTAAAAAATACTGGCAGGTCAAAAATTAGTGAGGTCGCATTTCTGGTGACCAGTCTTGCAGTCGATGCCGAAGTCGCTTTTGAATACCAAGCTGTAATCACAGTTTGGAGTAAACCATACGCTAAAATAGCAATGGCTAGTCCTAAGATTGTTAGCATCGTTCTAACTTTATGGCGGAACGCATTCTTTAACGATGTTCTTAGAATAAACACGTGGAATCTACTTGTTGGATGCTTCGTTAGATATGAGTTCGCCTTTATCCAGATGTACAACCTCATTAGCTACGTGGGTGGCACTGATATCGTGGGTAACCATTATGATGGTTTTTCCAGCCTCTGAGTTAAGGCGTTGCAAAAGATTTAAAACATCGGAAGCGGAATTCCTATCCAAATCCCCTGTTGGCTCGTCAGCTACAATTAGTGTCGGATCCGTTACTATAGCGCGAGCAATGGCAACTCTCTGTTGTTGACCTCCTGATAGTTCGTTAGGGTAGTGGTCAAGGCGATCCCCTAAGCCAACCATCTCTAAAATCGTGCGGGACCTCGATTTACGGCTTTTTGCATCTAAGTCTGATAAAAGTAGCGGGAGCTCAACATTTTGCTCTGCGGTTAATACCGGCATCAAGTTGTAAAATTGAAAGATAAAACCTACATTATTCGACCGCCACTCTGCTAAATCATTCTCCGATAGTGAACTGATATCGAGTCCGGAAATGGTTAGACTGCCTACATCAGGTTTATCAATCCCTGCAATAAGGTTAAGAAGTGTGCTTTTGCCCGACCCGGAAGGTCCCATTAAAGCGGTGAATCCACCTTCCGAAACTTTGAGGTTTATTCCTTTGAGAACTTCTACAACCTGCTCTCCTCGGAAGTAGGATTTTCTAAGATCTGTAATTTCAACTATCGGAGTAGTCAATGGGTCTTCACTATCTAAGCTCTACTCGCGTACCGGTCTTTAGTTGAGCCGAGGGGTTCAAAACTAGTTGGTCCCCTGCACTGACCCCAGAAACTTCTATTTTACCGTTTATTTTTTTACCCAGAAGTACCGGAATTTCACTTGTATAATTATCAATGATTTTGAAAACAACATATCCAGATGCCCTTTTTAAAATCGATTCAGGAAGTACGACAGTAACAGGTTTTTTTTCATTTGATGGAACTTTTTTTTCAAGGAACGCAACTTTAGCACTCATGTCAGGTAATATCCTAGGGTCTGACTCGGTAAAACGAATTTTTACTAATATCGTTGCCTTTGACCTATTCACTGTGGGAACCATCCGTGAAACTACAGCCGAAAAACGCCTTTCAGGAATTGCCTCAAGTAGAACCTCGCACGGTTGGTCAATTTTTATTTGATGAATTTTGGCTTCGGATACGTCCGCCTCAATTTCTAGAGTCTTCATATCTGCTATGGTGACAACAGCCCCTTTGCTGTCGGCGGCAGAAGAGAATGGCGTGATGTTATCTCCAACATTTGCTGATTTGGTTAGAACAATACCATCAAAAGGAGCAGTGATAATAGTTTGATTGACGGCTATCTCTGCAGCCTTAATATTCGCATCAGCTGATTTGAGTGTAGCTTTTAATCCCTCAAGATTTGCATCTATTTTCTCAACACGACTCAAATTTTTATCATGCTGAGCTTGCGGAATAAATTGCTTGTCTAAAAGTTCGGCAGATCTTTTTAGATTAAGGTTAGCTTCCCTAAGATCTGCCCTCCCCTTATTTAAGTTGGCTTGAGCTATTTGTTTTTGTGCGATTGCTTGCTGGAGCGCTGCCTCCACGTCTTCTTTTTCTAATCGGGCAATTATCTGGCCTTTTTGCACCTTGCTTCCCTCCAAAACTCCCAGCCATTCAAGTCTTCCCTGGGCTTTAGAGGAGAGTGCAGCTTGGCGCTGAGGTACTACGTAACCGGAGGCGTTTAGCACGGTATATTGTTGTGAGGGCTGGATTACACTGACCTTTGATGTAAAGACCTTTGGAGCTGTAAAGAATTGCTGGTGGATAAAAAAGATAGAAAGAGTAGTGATCAATGAGACAAAAAACAAATTCCAGCGCCTTTTTCTGGTGTTCCTGAATGTATTTTTTGGGGAACTATTTTTTGTGATTTTGATTTTCGACAGATTTATAGGCGACATGCTTGTTACCAAATTATTTTAAAATAAAAATATTTCTTGAACTATAAGGGATTATTGGAGCAGGTCAAATTTATTCGGCTAAGTTTGACTGACTTATTTTACTTAACTCTATTGATTGCATTTAATAAAGAAGGTTCTATTCGATTATCATTATTGTTTAAAATTTGAAGTTTTTTGAGAAATTTTTTGTTATTTTCGTTGATGCCAATAATAATATATTCTTTCGCGTTTTCTTTTGCGAAAGTAATTGCGTCGTTGATTACCATTGCAATAGAGGTGTCAAGTTTTTCAAGCTTAGTGAGATTAAATATCACGACATCACATTTTGATAATCTTGAAAGAGAATTTGCTAATGTTTTTACGGAGCAAAACGAATTGATTCCCGACAGCTCAACAATTCCAATAGATTTTGAAACATCGCGAATCATTTTTAATTCGTCAGCCAAAAGAAACTCACAATGTTCACATTCTAATGAGGAAAACGTTTTGATACGTCGTGCTTCAATTTCTTCTCGGTGTTTCGATGACAATAAAAATTGAATGATTAACCCAACTCCAACAGCAGTTATAAGGTCAACTAAAACCGTCATTGTTAGTACGGAAAGCATTACTACGAGACCAGTCAAATCAAACAAATTAACCCGTTTTAAATAGTTCCAATCTATAATATCCCACCCCACCTTTATTAAAATTCCGGCTAAAACCGCTAAAGGGATTTGCTCTGCAATGGGCGCTAATCCTAGCAACATGAAAGCCAGAACCAACGAATGTAATATGCCGGAAAAATTTGTACGAGCTCCAGCTTTTATATTGACCACCGTCCTCATTGTTGCCCCGGCCCCGGGAATACCACCAAACAGACCTGCAGCAATGTTTCCGATGCCTTGACCAATAAGTTCACGATTAGGGTTATGTTGCGTACGCGTTAATTTATCGGCGACTAATGAGGTTAGAAGGCTATCTATAGTTCCTAGTGTGGCTAATATACAAGCAGATCCCAGCAAACCAGGCAAATCGCTAAGCGAAAAATCAGGTGTCAGAAATGTTGGGATACCACGGGGGATTTCACCAATTGTCGGCACGCCAGACAAAAACAAATAACCAACGGAACTGCCGACTATTAATCCTACCAAGGGAGGTGGGGTAACCGAGTGTATTTTTTTTGGAAGGAATAAAATTACACACACGGTTGTGAAACCCACTAACACAGCCTCTTTATTAAGGGTAGAAATTAATGTTGGCAGCATGGTTAGGGTGGCTATCAAGCCATCTTTAACCCCAGGGTGGCCAAGCAATACAGGTAGTTGAAGTATGATGATAATACAGCCAATGCCGCTCATAAAGCCAGAAATCAAAGGATAAGGCATATAAGCGACAAATTTTCCCCAACCTATTTTTCCCATCATGATTTGGATAATTCCACCGATGATGACGACAACAAAAGCTAAAGAGGGTTGATGAGCGTACTGCATAATAATTGTGGTCATTACTACCGTCATCGGCCCGGTAGGGCCCGATACTTGAGTTGGAGTTCCTCCAAAAAGTGCGGCAAAAAAACCAACTAAAATCGCACCGTAAAGACCAGAGATTGCACCGGCTCCCGAGGCCACACCGAAAGCTAATGCTAGCGGAAGGGCCACTACGGCCGCGGTTAACCCTCCAAAAATGTCACCGCGGATTGCTAAAAAATTTTCTGGCAAACGCTTTTTGCTATTCATTTTCAAAAGACCTGAAAAGTTTTCTGATAATTTTTTCAATCGATTCATGGTTCCAATCAACTTCCCCCATAACCATGTGCGTAATTTGTCCTTTTTTGTTAATTAAGTACGTCACAGGAAGCCCTTTTGTGACCCAAAAGTTGCCCGACAGTTTATCTTGATCCAAATAGATATCTGATGGATTGGAAAGTGATTTCGAAAAATCTCTTACTTTTTGTGTATTTTCACCAAAATTTACCATTACTAACTTGAACGAAAAATCTTTGAATTTTTCGGAAAGTTTGATTAAAGCCGGCATTTCGTTGACACATGGGGCGCACCAACTTGCCCAAAAATTCAGGAGAATAACGGATTCTCGAAAATCCTTAAGTTCTAAAATATTGCCTCCAAGATCTGAAAATTTTAGATTTACATCGCCAGCACCGTCCCACTTTTTTAACTTCTCCGCATCAGAAAAAGTCGGAGACGATATGAATAGAAATATTAAAAAGCTTGACAAAAAGACGGCTATTTTTATGAGATTTAAACTATATTTCATCTTCGCCAAGGGTCTGGAGTGTCGGTCGCGATCGAATATTTGTCAATTGCGTTTTGCAGGATTTTTTCGGAGATTATTTTTTCTTTTGACAACGCATAGAGCGCGGTCAAAGCTATATGTTTTTCGCTGACTTCAAAAAAATCTCTCAAATTTTCCCGAGTATCACTTCGGCCGTATCCATCGGTTCCTAGTGTGTAATATTCCTTTTTTACCCATGGTCGAATAAGTTCGGAGACGCCACACATGTAATCAGTTGCCGCAATAACTGGACCCTTCGAATCGTTAAGGCACGATTCAACCCATGATTTTTGCGGCCTTGATTTAGTATTAAGCTTGTTTTTTCTATCAGTGCTTTGGCCATTTCTTTGTAGCTCTGTAAAGCTTGTCACACTCCAAACATCACTTGTAATGCCCCAGTCATTTTTTAGTAGAATTGCGGCCTTTAAAACCTCGTTCAATATGACCCCTGATCCTAAAAGTTGGACATGCGATTTCTCTTTCTTTTCTGTATTTTTTTGGTTTGTAAGTAGATACATACCTCTAACGATTCCTTCTTCAGAGCCTTCGAGTAACGGTGGCTGAATGTAGTTTTCGTTCATGACTGTGATGTAATAGAAAACATCCTCCTGGTCCGCAAGCATGCGCTTTATTCCGTCTTTAATAATTATAGCAAGTTCGTATCCAAAAGCAGGATCGTAAGAAACGCAGTTTGGCACAGTTGACATTAACAAATGGCTAGATCCATCCTCATGTTGTAATCCTTCTCCAGACAATGTTGTTCGCCCTGCTGTTGCGCCGATAAGAAAGCCACGAGCTCGCGAATCACCGGCGGCCCATATAAGGTCTCCTATCCTTTGAAAACCAAAGCAGGAGTAAAAAATATAAAAGGGCAGCGTCTGGGTGTTAAAGGTGGAATACGAAGTTGCCGCTGCAATCCATGACGAAATGGCTCCGGCCTCCGTTATTCCCTCTTCAAGTATTTGTCCTTTGCTTGATTCTTTGTAAAAGAGCAGTTCATCTTTGTCCTCGGGTTCATAGAATTGGCCAAATGGCGAGTAAATAGCAATCTGCCTAAACAAAGCTTGCATTCCGAAAGTTCTTGCTTCATCAGCAACAATTGGAACTATTTTTTTCCCTAAAGATTCGTCCTTTAATAATGTTGAAAGTAGATTAACAAACACCATCGTGGTTGATAGTTCGCGTTTACCTGATCCTTTGTTGATTTTTGAGAAAATATCCTCAGGCGTTGATATTGGGTTATCAGCCCGGGTTCTCCTTGATGGCAAATAGCCGCCAAGTTTTTTTCTTTGTTCATGAAGATACTCCATCTCCCTACTATTTCGAGGAGGTTTTACAAAATTCAACTCTTTAACATCCTCGTCTGAAATGTCTAGTTCGAAGCGCTCTCTAAATGCCATAAGCGCATCCAATTCCAATTTCTTTTGCTGATGTGCTCCCATTTTTCCTTGTCCCCAATTACCCATTCCAAAACCTTTTTTGGTTTGGGCGAGTATTACGGTTGGTGTTCCTTGGGTTGCTTGTGCTTGATGGTAGGCTGCATGAATTTTTAGGGGATCGTGTCCCCCGCGTTGCAATTGGTCGATGTCATCGTCACTGAGATGTGCGACTAAATTTCTTAATTCAGGATATTTGTGGAACACACGTTCACGGTTAAAACGCCCATCCATTGCAGCATAGGTTTGTAACTCCCCATCAACCATTTCATGGAGTCTCCTCAGAATAAGATTATGTTTGTCTTTTGCGAAAAGTGGATCCCAATTCGATCCCCACAAGACTTTTATGACTTTCCACGAGGCCCCGGCAAACAAACCTTCGAGTTCTTGGATTATTGAACCATTGCCTCTAACTGGTCCGTCCAACCTTTGCAGGTTACAATTTACGACAAAAATTAAATTATCCAGTTTTTCACGAGCGGCGAGTGATAAAGCTGCTAGAGACTCCGGTTCATCCATCTCTCCATCACCCACAAAACACCAGACTGTTCTGCCCTTTCCCCGAATGATGTCTCTATTCTCTAAATATCGCATGAACCTTGCCTGGTAAATAGCATTTATCGGTCCGAGCCCCATGGATCCCGTTGGAAATTGCCAAAAGTCTGGCATTAACCAAGGGTGGCAGTAGGAAGACAAGCCGTTTCCTCCAGATTCTCTTCGATAATTATCTAACTGTTGGCGAGTCAAGCGTCCCTCTAAAAAAGCCCTAGCATAAACACCTGGAGCTGAGTGGGGTTGAAAGTATACAAAATCGCCATCTTCCCCAGCCTTAAAAAAATGATTAAAGCCTACTTCAAACAAATCTGCTGAGGACGCATAGGTAGCAATATGCCCTCCGAGCTCAGGATGGCGTCTGTTAGCTTTTACAACCATCGCTAGTGCATTCCACCTTACTAGGGCTGAAATTTTTTTCTCTAGCTTCGGTTCTCCAGAAAAAAATGGTTGTTGATCCGGGCTTATTGTATTGAAATACGGCGACTGCAGGGTGCCAGAAAGGGAGATTTTATTTTCTCTAGCTACATTGACTAAGGTTCTTAGGAGAAACTCGGCCCTGTCTTCTCCCTCGACATGTATTGTTTGTCGAAAAGCTTCAACCCATTCAGCAGTCTCCACAGGATCGACATCAGTAGGTAGATCCTTCAAAGCTGTGGCTAATTTTTTTGTTTCTTCAGGGCTATTCAATTTTCCTCCGAGTTCTTGATATCTTACCCACCTTTGCTATTACTCGCGGTACAAATACTACCGTAATTTTTAAAGCATTTAATTTTTTATTTATTACTATTTTCCTAATTAATAGAATAAAATATCATAAATCAATAAAATTTAGGTGGAATATGCTAGATAAAAAGTTAGATGTAGTGGATTGGAAAATATTGACTCTTTTACAAACCAATGCCGATCTAACAAACGTCGAATTATCCAGGGAGGTTGGTTTATCGCCATCGCCATGCTTGGCTCGGGTTCGATCGTTGAAAGCAGCCGGGTACATAGATCGTTATGTAACGCTGTTGGATCCCATCAAGGTTGGGCTCAAAGTTAGTGTCTTTATTCACGTTACTCTTGAAAAACAGGTTGAAGCAGTGCTTGAGAATTTTGAAAGCGCGGTTTTAAAGAGGGCTGAGGTTATGGAATGTTATTTAATGACCGGAGAGTCAGATTATTTGCTGAGAGTAATAGTGACTGATATACAGGCGTTAGAGCACTTTATTCTTGACTTTTTATCCAAGGTTCCAGGTGTAGGAAACATAAAGTCTAGCTTTTCTTTGAAACAGGTGAAGTATAAAACAGCTTTACCGATACCAATATAACGGGGTGAGGGTGGAGAGCGTGAGTATGTCGGTAAAAAATGTCTGCGTTTTTTGTGGCTCCCGCGAGGGATCGACAGGAATTTATGCGAGTAAAGCAGCTTCTCTCGGTAAGTATCTGGCTAAAAATAAAATCCGCCTAATATTTGGAGGAGGGCAGGTTGGCTTAATGGGATTACTTGCGAATGCAGTATCACAAGCGGGTGGGGAGGTTCTCGGGGTTATTCCGCGACTGTTATATGATAAAGAGTTGGCTAACCCTGCGGTTCATAAACTACTAATTGTTGATTCTATGCATCAAAGGAAACAAAAAATGTATCAACTTGCAGATGCTTTTATTGTATTGCCGGGCGGGGTTGGTACAATGGAAGAAGCGTTCGAGGCTTGGACTTGGTTGCAACTTGGTATTCATAAAAAACCTATAGGCCTCCTTAATGTTAATGGTTTTTACGATTTTCTTCTGCATTTTATCGAGGTAATGTATCAAGAGGACTTTATTAAAGTTTCACACAAAAAATTGTTATGTGTTGGCACCGATATCGAAAGAATTTTTTACGATCTGAACGCCAGCCTCGAGCAATATTTATGAGTTGAAAACATTTTAAGGGAATTAAGGTCGATGAATAAAATTAAGGTTTTAACTTTTGATACTGGAGGTACTGTACTCGACTGGCATTCTGGTTTTCGTGATGCTTTTAAGTTAATTGGGGAGAAATATGGTTTGAAAAAAGATTGGGCAAAATTGGCAAACAAGCTACGTACAAAGTCCATGAGCGCGATGCTCCAGCTTGGAGAGTTTAGAGCCCCAGAATATAATTTTGACGGGGCACATGAATTTTGCTTGAGAGAGGTCCTGTCTGAAGAAAAAATAGATCAATTTTCAGAAAAGGATATTCAATTTATAGCTTACGATACGCCACATCGATTTGATTGCTGGCCTGATTTTTCCTCGACAATCGAAAGACTGCGTAGCGACTTTCTGGTGTGCTCTTTTACTATACTCAGTTATCGATTGATTATGGATACGGCTCGACACAATAATTTGGTATGGGATGCTGTGTTTTCATGCGAGGGGATTGGAAAGTACAAAATGTTGCCGGAACCCTACGAAAAAGTGGCGGCCTATTTACAGGTTGATCCCTCCGAATGCCTTATGGTGGCTGCGCACCCCTGGGATTTAAATGCGGCGCGAGACTGCGGTTATCGTACCGCTTTTGTATCTCGGTCTCGGGAATGGGGTGATGAAGTTGCTCCGTGGTCAGAAAAAGAGAAAATTACGCCGGATTCATTTGATATCGTTGTAGATGATTTTTCTGCATTGGCAACAGCATTGAAAGTATGACTGAAGGTTTTTAATCGAAATTCCGTGGTTTCCACCACGGGTAATAATCAGGCATGTCCTTGTTCACTGAATCTATGAAATTTGCTGGTCGTTTTTCTAAAAAAGATTTAATTCCTTCAATTCCGTCCCTCGAACTTCCCCTAATTTGAATACCACGTGAGTCGATTTTGTGTGCCTCGATTGGGTGGTCAGCACCCAGCATTTTCCACATCATTTGGCGGGTTAATGCAATTGATACCGGTGAGGATTTTTTTGTCAGCTCTGTTGCAATTTCAACTGCACGGGGCATTAGTTTTTCGGGAGTGGTAATTTCTTTAATTAGGCCTGCTTGAAGGGCCTGATTGGCGTCAAATACATCCCCGCTAAAGCACCATTCTAACGCTTTTGAGATGCCAACAATTCTGGGCAAAAACCAACTCGAGCATGCCTCTGGAACAAGTCCACGGTTGGAAAAAACAAAACCGAACCGGGCGAGGGAGGATCCTATTCGTATATCCATCGGAAGTTGTAGAGTCGCACCAATTCCTACCGCGGGACCATTAACTGCAGCAATGAGGGGTTTTTTACAGTCGAAAAGCCTGAGAGTTAAAAGACCACCTTCGTCAGGCGCTATGCCATTAACCTTGTCTTTGCGTTTTGAAAAATCAAATGTTTCTCCCTTCTTAGAGAGGTCAGCCCCTGCACAAAATGCTCGCCCCTTTCCAGTAAATATTATGGCTCTAACAGAATCATCGTTCTCAGCATAATCCACAGCTTTAATTAATTCGATCATCATTTGATGAGTAAAACTGTTAAGACTTTTCGATCTATTAAAAAATATTGTCAATATTCCGCGAGTTTTGCTGCATTGTATTGTTTCGAAGTTATCTAACATGATTTTCCTATCAGACTAGGGACGCGATTTCTTTTCCCAGTTCTGTCGTGGTCGCGTTTCCCGCCATGTCAGGGGTCCTTGGACCATCCTTAACACATAGCTGGATGGCATGCATAATGGATTTTCCGGCCTCGGTTTCACCTAAGTGATCAAGCATCATGGATGCGGACCAGATTTGCGCTATGGGATTGGCAACCATTTTGCCAAAAATATCAGGAGCTGAACCATGGACTGGTTCGAAAAGGGAGGGGAAAACTTTCTCCGGATTTATATTTCCTGACGGTGCGATCCCGATCGTGCCGGTAGTTGCAGGACCAAGATCAGATATTATATCGCCAAACAAGTTGGAGCCCACGATGACATCAAACCGTGTCGGGTCTAAAATTAGCTGAATTGTCAACCCATCAATATGATATTGACTAACTGTGACGTCATCATGTTTTTTTGCCATAGCCTGAAAACGTTCATCCCAATACGGCATGGTGATCGATATTCCATTTGATTTCGTGGCTGACGTGAGGTGTTTTTTCGGTCGTTTTTTTGCCAGTTTGAAAGCGTAGTCCATGATTCTGTCGACTCCTTTTCGGGTGAACACAGTTTCCTGCACAACAAATTCTCTTTCCGTTCCCTCAAAGATGCGACCACCAATTGATGAATATTCGCCCTCGGTATTTTCTCTAACTACCATATAGTCAATGTCTCCTACCTCTCTGTTTGATAAAGGAGACGGAATTCCGGAAAGTAGCCTAACAGGCCGTAGGTTAACGTATTGATCAAAGGTTCGCCGAAATTGAATCAGTGAGCCCCAAAGGGATACGTGGTCAGGAACCAACTCCGGCCAGCCAGTCGCTCCAAAAAAAATCGTGTCTACTTCACCGAGTTGCTCGAGCCAATCGGGAGGCATCCACCAACCATGTTTTTCGTAATTTTGACAGCTCCAATCAAACTGTCTCAACGATAATGAGAAATTATATTTTTTGGCGGCAGCTTCGAGGACCCTTAAGCCCTCAGGCATGACTTCCTTCCCAATCCCGTCACCGGCAATAACTGCTACTTTATAGTTTTTCATTTTTGATTCATCCTTAAAGGCTGGATTACTTACCTAGCTCACACTAATGGTTTTTAATAAATTCACCTATCAAGCGTATTACTTCTTTTGGATTTTCTTGCTGCACCCAGTGCCCAGCTCCGGCGATAAGGGTGGTTCCTAAAAAACTGCTGCAGATTTCTTTCTCCATTTTCTTCAAAGCACCTGGAACTTGGAAAACACCCCAGTCCATCTTTCCAGCGATAAAGGCCGACGGCACTTTTATTTGATGGTTTTTATACTCTAACAGGCGCTCAATAAAGCTAGATTTAGTGGTGTTCCAATAGCAATTCAAGCCTCCCTGAAAACTTGATCTACTGTATTCTTTAACGTAAAAATCTAGCTCGATATCGGTCAACCATTTGCACTCTTGGATTTCTTTTTCGGAAGGCATTTCTGAAGCTACGGTCTCCGCCATAGTTTTTGATGCGTCCATGATGTAGTAACGTGGTAGTTGTGAGAGCTGACTCGCATTCCAATCGCTTAGTTGGTATGGTTCGTTACCTTCCCAATCACCGCTTTTCATGTGGTAGTAAGCTCTTAAAAAAGCCTTGAGGCCTTGCTTACTTTTTAGCATATCGTTGTTAGCCCCTCTTTCTGTGTAATACCACTGATAGTGTTTACGAGGCGGAATAAGGGCCAATAAATCTTTGTGAATTTTATTTTTTGAACGCTCTATTTTAGGAGCGCCAGTGAAAGGAGCGCTCATCAATACAACCGATGAAAAAACATCAGGTCTGGTCAGAGCACACCAACCTGCAACAGGAGAACCAAAATCATGACCGGCAACAGTCTTGACGGTGTTGTGTCCAAGGGCGAAGGTTAGCTGAGTAATGTCCTCCACAAAATTTAGGATATAAAAATCCGATGGATTATCCTCATATTTATGCATTAAAGTTACAGTTCTGCCATAGCCTCTGAGATCCGGGGCCACAACATGAAAACCTTGTTCAGCTAATGGAGCTAGAATTTTTCTCCAGCTATAGGCGAGCTCTGGAAAACCATGTAAGAGTAATACTAAGGGTCTTTTAGAATCTTGAAACCCTGCCTCCAAAATATGAATGTCGATACCGTTTACGTCATTAATAATTCTAGATCTAACACCCCTGCTGAGCAGGTTGGGTTTTATGGGGGAAGGGTTGTGGCTTTTGATAACGATGAGTTAACCTCCAATCAGCGAAATGCGCTATATTTCTTAATTTTAGATTAATCTTAGCATGTCATGCCTAGCAAGGGGAAAACTAAGCCATGAGCAAGGACGAAGAATATTTTGAGGCGATGTACAACGTTAGAGCTTCCGTGGCGGACGCACACGATTATTTTGATTTATGGAAACAAAGATCGGAAGAGTTTCTCAAATCTAGAGCACACAGAGCCAATATGGAGGTTTCATACGGCGCAGATAAAATGGAAACCATGGATGTATTCCGGCCAAAAGGACGAAGTGCTGGGTTGCTAATGTTTATTCATGGTGGATATTGGCGGTCACTCGACAAAAAAGATCACTCGTTTGTTGCCGAGCCCTATGTTAAGGCCGGTTTCACCGTGGCTGTAATAAATTACTCACTATGTCCCCAAGTGGATATCAGCCATATTTGTCGTCAAGTCGCCAGCGCAGGAGGTTTTTTATATCGGAATGCCGCGGCGATGGGCTTCCCGCCAGAGCGAATGTATGTGGCCGGACACTCTGCAGGAGGACATTTGGCAACAATGGCCCTAGCCTGTTTATGGAGACAAATCGATTATCGATTTCCAGAAAAGGTGTTCAGTGCTGGTTTAAGCGTAAGTGGAATTTATGATTTGAGAGTCTTAACTCGAGTCCACTCTGTCAATGCGGATTTGCAGCTTACTTTTGATTCGGCAAAAAAAGTGAGCCCTGCATTGATGCCTCCTCCCAAAGATGTTTTGTTGACCATCGCTGTTGGTGAGGAAGAAATAGGAGGTTTTTTAGATCAACATCATCAAATAGCAAGACGCTGGCCTAAAGTAGTAGAGGAAAACATCCTCTGCGCAAATAATCATCATTTTGATATTTTGCTCGGATTTGCCGATGAAAATCATGTTTTGGGTAAAGCCATGATGAGGATATTACAAAGTACGATAGATACTTAATCGCCTTTGAAAATAGGCTTCCTTTTTTGATTGAATGCGTTGACTCCTTCAACTCTATCATTGGATAAAACTGTTCGGTTGTAAGCCTCAATCTCAAAAGCCATTCCATCACGTATGGATGACTGTAAGCCGCGGTGAATGGATTGCTTCGCTTGTCGGACTGCTAGAGGGGCATTCTCTGCTATGGTTTTTGCGGTGTGGAAAACAGCAATAAGCAATTCATCAGGCGGTCTGACTTCGTTTACAAGCCCCCAATCAGAGGCTTTTTTTGCTGAAAAGGGCTTGCCTGTGAAGATGATTTCCTTTGCTCTTCTTTCTCCTACAGCTCGCGATAGAGTCTGTGTTCCTCCAGCTCCTGGAATAATGCCGATTTTTGTTTCGGTTTGTGCAAATTTTGCCGTTTCTGCTGCATATACAAAATCGAGAGCTCCGACTATCTCACATCCCCCTCCAAAAGCTGCTCCATTTATCGCGCCGATAGTTGGTATCGGGCAGTCAATGAGAGCTCTAACCATTCTCTCAAAAATCAAATGTTGTTTGTTCCAATCTGTATTTGTCATCCCTTTGCGTTCTTTTAGGTCAGCCCCTGCACAGAAGGCTTTTTTGCCTTTGCCGGTGATGACAATAACTCGGGTTTTTGTTTCTCCCATTGAAAAGTTCTCAAACAGGCGAATAAGTTCCCAAGCCATTTGGGTATTAAAAGCGTTTGAGTATGCGGGTCTGTTTAATTCAACCAGAGCAACATGCTCGTAAGGGTATGTTAGTTCTATTGTAGAAAGCTTGTTTTCCATTCGATCGGATAAACTTCGCATATTGTTAACATTTTCTGATTTTATCAGTATTTTTTTTTTTTTTTGATAGGAAGTTGCACTTTTTAATATTTTCAAAATCTCCACTGAACTCATTTAATGATATTATTAAGGCTAACTTTGATTTTAGTAAATGGCGTGGCTGGCATCATTTACAGTTGTTGGCCAAAGATAAAGTAAACTTGCGGATGGAGCCCATGATATACAAAATATTTAAAAATTTAGATGCTATTTTTTCTTTCGCGGTAGCTAAAGCGCACTGTGATATTCCTTGTAAAATATACGATCCAATAGAAGCTCAGCTGGGATGTCTAACCATTATTAGACTCAACGACTTATTGGAAGAGTTGCTGAATAAAGACCTAAATGACTCTACGGCGAAGGGGCAAGTGTCGCGGCTAATTGCACAAAAAGAGGAACACGGAGTTAAGGTAAAGGAGGCTATTAGGGTAATATGGGGAGACTATTTTAAGCAGCCGCAAATTGAACAGTTCCCTGAAATTCACGATCTGGTTCATAAGATTATGATGCAGGCTTCGAAGGCTAAGCAGAATGTTGATAGACAAGCGGGTGTCGATTTGCTTGATCAGGTTAACAAATTTGCTGAGATTTTTTGGAAGACGAAAAATATTTCTACCTACTCAGCGACCAGTCCTTATCCTCCAAACCAAGAAGTGGTTTATCCTGACCTTAAAAGCTGAGGTTATTTTGTGATAGCTGGCGTTTGCCGTGTGGTGGGAGATAGCATGCAGCCTACCATTGGAGCAGAGGCTTATGTCGTGTATGCTGATCTAAAATTATTTGGTTTGCCAGTTGGACAAATATATGTTTTCAGGCACGCCGAACTGGGTTTGATGGTTAAGCGCTTGCGAGGTAAAAACGGAGAAGGGTATATTTTTGTCGGAGACAATCCGGTTAGTATCAGACCCGAAAAAATGGGGCTGGTGCCTAGAAGAGATATCAAGGGACGGGTTATATGTAGTTTTGCAGAAAACGGTGGCATTAAGTTCCATTATTATCCTGCCAAACATTTTTTAGCAAAATGTAAGGATTGAACCAATTGGCTTTTTTCGTGGGATACAAAATGATACGGTATTTTTACTTAAATGGGGGTGAGAAAAATGTTAAATCCGTTAGATTCGCTTTGGGGAACAGTCATAGCTGGTGTCATATTAACGATATTTCTTTATTTCATTGCTAGATTTCTGATGGGGCTGTAAAAAATGGAGGTTGTACCGGGAATTGCCCGCTGGATTCACTTTCTAGCTGGGTTTATGTGGATTGGTCTTTTGTATTATTTTAATTTCGTTCAGGCCCCTGCTTTAAAAGATGCTCAGAGTGATGGTACGGCCGCCGGCATTACCAAACATGTTGCCCCGAGAGCTCTCTTTTACTTCAGGTGGGCCGCGGTTGTCACTTGGCTGGCTGGAGCAGCGCTACTCGGCGATAGGTTTGTTGATACATTTCTACTTGCAGAGGGATATGAGGCTATGGGATTTGGTGTGTGGCTAGGGACGATTATGCTCGGAAATGTTTGGGGTATTATCTGGCCAAGCCAAAAAAAAGTTCTTGGGATTGTAGGGTGCACAGACGAGGAGAAAAAAGTGGCTAGTCGGAAAGCATTTTTGGCTTCTCGGCTAAATACAATGCTTTCGATTCCAATGTTATTTTTCATGGCCGGTGGCTGGAGTCATCATTCCGTCTACTTCGGGTTTTAAAACAAAATTATAATCAACGGGCTGAGGGTATTTTTTTAATACCTTTCAGCTTATCACCTGGTTTAATGCTATTTTCGAAAAACCAACCTCTTCGCATTTCCAAAGCGTATTTTGCCGGGCTATTTGATTTATGGGGGGTAAGATCCAAGGGTTCCATTTTTTCGATATTGATTATCACACCATCGCCATCTACAAAAGCGACTGACAGCGGTATCAAGGTGTTCTTCATCCACATCGCCGCTAACCGAGCTGTATCGTAGACGAAAATCATCCCGGCATTCTCTGATAGTTTTTTCCTGTGCATCAACCCTTGCTTCCTTAATTTTTCGGTGTTTGCCACCTCAACCCGAATTTTTTTTCCATTTATATCAATAGGATAAGTCAATAACGGAGCAGTGAATGCCGAACCGCAAAACAGTAGAGCAAAAACAAAAATTAGCTTGTGGACGGTAATCATAGACGGGCTAGAAGGTAAATTTTGCGCCCATTGTAACTCATGTTTATTAATTATCCACTCAGACAGCATCAATAGAATGGGCTTGCAAGGGCAGAATTTTTATATTTGTACATGTAATGTATGGGTTGACAAGCATTTGCGGTTGTTCTACCTTGCTAATGGTCTAGACACGCTTACGCTTGGAAAGACAAAAAAAATTTTAATCATGATTAACATTTTGTCTGACGATTAATTTTGATTGTTGGACTCTATACTGGGAGGTATGTTTAATGTTGAAGCGTACTGTTGTGTCGCTTGCTGCCATGTTGGCATTGGGCTTCACCGGTTTAGTATCTGCTCAGGGTGTAGATAGATTGGAGTCAACTTTGTATCCAAACTATGTGACCCAAGACATGTTGCTAAATGCTGGTGTTGACCATCAAAACTGGTTGCATTACGGCAAAGACTATGAAACAACTCGTTACAGTGCTTTGTCGGCTGTTAACAGAGACAATATTAAGAGTTTAGTGCCTGCTTGGAATCTTTCCTTCGGTGTTTTAGAGGGTCAGGACAGCCAAGCTGTAGCAGTAAATGGAACGGTATATGTTACCACTTCATTCAACAAGGTTTTAGCTGTCAATGGTGAGACCGGGGAGCAGCTGTGGAAGTATGAGCGCGAACTGCCTGGTGACGTATTTCCAAAGCTATGCTGCGACGTGGTGAACCGTGGTGTTGCCGTGTACAAGAACCGTCTGTATCTAGCTACGCTTGATGCACACGTTGTTGCGCTTGACAACCAAACCGGAAAAGTTATTTGGGATAAAAAAATCGGAGATTATACTTACGCCGAAACCTTTACTGTTATGCCATTAGTGGTGAACAATAAAGTCATCTTCGGTACAGCTGGCGCTGAGTATGGTGTTCGCGGATGGGTTGCTGCTATTGATGCTGATACCGGCGCTCCAGCGTGGAAAACTTATACGATCCCAGCTCCAGGAGAGCCAGGCAACGATACATGGGCTGGTGAGTCTTGGAAGTATGGTGGTGGTTCCGCTTGGATTACTGGAGCCTATGACCCAACAAACAATTCACTCTATTGGGGAATTGGAAACCCAGGACCAGACTTTGATCGTCACGTTCGCCTAGGTGATAACTTATTCAGTAATTCAACACTTGTGATGGATGCTGATAGTGGAAAAATCAAGAGTTATTTTGCCTACACACCAAACGATCCATATGATTACGACGGTGTTAATGAGCATATCTTAGTTGACTTGGGTGGTAAAAAAATGTGGATTCACGCCTCTCGTAACGGACACATTTACGGGATGGATAGAGTTAACACGATTAGTAGAGGTCCTGGCCTAAACGAGCATAAGTGCTTGTGGGTCAACACACTGTTAGTTGTTAACTATATTTCGCAGCCAATTAGCCCATCGCATAAAAACTGCCGTCCAGTTTACGACTGGCCAAAGATGGACGTTGTTTATGATCGTGTAACCACGAACATAGCTCCTTCTCTTGACGGTGGTAAAGAGTGGCACCCAGCTGCGTACAGCCATCGCACAAAAATGGTTTATGTACCGGTCTACGACTTCAGCATGGATCTCCAAGCTAAGAAAATGGAATGGAAACGTGGTGAGTGGTATCTCGGCGCGAAGGTCATCACCTTCAACGCGGGCGCGGGTCATAACAAAGCATATGATGCTGCGACTGGTAAGCTTGTCTGGTCCAAGTCACAAAGCTGGCCTGCCACTAGTGGTATGTTAGCAACTGGCGGTGGATTAGTGTTTTACGGTGATCCAGACGGGTACTTTAATGCAGTGAACGATGAGACTGGTGAACACCTCTGGGCGTTCCAAACAGGTTCATCCATTCACGGTAACCCAACAACCTACACCAGAAACGGTGAGCAGTATGTTGCCATCGTGTATGGTCGTGGTGGTGGCGGTATTTGGCCACTTTACTACGCAGAGTATGGTAAGACCCACAATAAGGGCGCTGGCCTAATGGTCTTTAAGTTGCACAATCAATAATCGCAACTGAAGACGCTGGGTTTATACCTTGCTGTATTATCACAAGGGGGGCATTTTTAGCCCCCCTTGTTTTTTTTTTGGTATTAGTTTAAAAAGGGCTTCATAGTTTTGCCAATAATAAAAAGATTGAGTTACGGAGGTGTTGTGGTTTGTAAAATTTTAGGGCCAGCTTTGGCCGTGTGTTTTTTTGTTTTTTCTGGAATAGTCGTAGCGCAAACAACCACTGATCCAGATGAAATTCTTACGAAGGACCCTAATGACATATCGGATTCTCTTGAGAGGGCGCAAGCTAAGGGTAAGATAGTTGCATGTGCTGATCCGTATGGCTACCCCTATGCTAACCAAAACATGAATCCCCCTGGATTTGATGTTGAAATCATGGAGGCATTGGCGGCGCGTGGGGATATGCGATTGGAAATGTACTGGGCTGATACAGGTACCAGGGGAGGGATGTCTCGTGCCCTCAGACGATCGCTAATGAAAGGCCGGTGCGACCTTTTTATGGGAGTTTCTGATTCTGGAGATGAGGATCAACTTATGGGTAAGTTAATTTTCACTAACCCGTACCTTGGAATCGGGTATGTGATTGTCACTCAAGGGGCCGCAGTTGGGAAGAAATCCTTCGAGGAACTAAATGAGGCAGGCATAAAGATTGGAGTGCCAATGTCCACCCCAATTGATAACATGTTGTTTGAAAGAGGGATACCGCGCGAACTATACCTTGATAATCGGCGTATTATGAGAGGCATGGCAAACGGCGAAGTCGATGCGGCGATAGTGTGGGCGACGGCGATGGCCGTTGCGAGGCGGGAAGTCCCAGGGTTCGAGGTCAAAATGGCCGAGGGTTATGTACCTGTGGAGGGTCAGAGATGGAATCTGTCGTACATGATGATGAAAAGAGATAAGTCTTTGATAAATTTTTTGAACGAAGGAATTGCCGAGCTTTTAGAGAATGGAACTATCAAGAAAAAAGTTGAGTCTTATGGAGTTCCGTTTTATGCTCCTTTCAATTAATTAAATAGTTTCTGTTTTGTAGCTTGGGGGAATAAAGTAATGATATTTTGTGTAAAAAGATTTTTAAGTTTTCTGATTTTAGTTTTTGGGATCGCATTTATTGGTAGTTCCATAGCTGGACACAAAATGCACGATAACGATCTGGAGTTAGATGTTGATAACGCTGAACTTGTAGCCGAGGGTAAATATTGGTTTGCAAGGAGGTGCGCCTTCTGTCATGGAGGTGATGGAATAGGCGGAAAAGGACCTTGCCTCACATGCGGAAAGTTTACCTATTCAGCGAACACCAACATAGATATTATGACTACGATATCTGTGGGTATTCCTCTTAATCGTGGAGGATCCATGGGAGCATTTGGTACCTCCATGCCGGCTGAAGCGATAATAGCAGTTGTTACTTTTATGAGAGCGGAGGAGGCTAGACGCATTAAGTCTGGAGAGGTTCCTGATCCGTATGGAGCTCAAGAAGAAGCCATGGTTTTCCCGGAATAGCCCAGGAAATTTCCAAAGAATTACAGCCCGTGAGAACGACAGTTCAGCGGGCTGATTATTATGTGGTTCCTGTACTTCCGAAGCCGGCTTCGCCTCTATCACTTTGAGTAAATTCTTCGACTTCTTTGAATTCTGCTTTTATTATTGGTATGAAAACCAGTTGAGCGAGGCGATACATGGGTTCGATATTAAATTTTTCTTTTCCCCGATTCCATGCTGAGATAAATAGTTGCCCCTGATAATCTGCGTCAATCAACCCGACCAAGTTGCCGAGCACTATTCCATATTTATGTCCAAGTCCAGATCGGGGAAGAATTACTCCTGCTATCTCGGGATTCCCTATGAACACGGATATGCCAGTTGGGATCAACCTAGTTTCGTTAGGTTTTATTTGAAACGAATTATCGATACAAGCCCGCAAGTCTAGTCCTGCAGATCCCGCTGTCGAGTAGGTTGGCATGTTAGATTTGATACGACGGTCAAGTATCTTAAGTTCTACTAAATTATTATTCATAAATTTTACTGATATGGTTTAGCAAATTTTTCGCGTGTTTGATCTTGGTATCTCTCGGTAATTTGTGAATTCCATTTTTATCAATAAGTAACAGTTCATTAAAATCAGATCCGATTGCTTGCGGGATCAGATTTCCAACAATCAATGGTATGTTTTTTAACTGACGTTTGTCTTGAGCATTTTTCTCCAAATTCTCTGTTTCAGCAGCGAATCCTACACAGAAAGGAGAATTTTTCATGGTACTTATCTTCTTCAAGATATCCTCTGTCGGTTCTAGCTGTAGTTGGTGCAGAAATTGTGAATCTTTTTTTAATTTGTGGCTGACAGTCTCTTTTGCCCTGTAGTCAGACACCGCAGCCGCGCTGATGAAAATGTCAGTAGTCTCTATATGGTCAAGAACAGCTGCAAGCATATCAGCAGCTGATTGCACTTTCACTAACTCGCACCCTATCGGCGGAGATGCCGAGTGTGTTCCAACGATAAGAATCACCTCCGCTCCGTACTCAATTGCTGCCTGAGCAATTGCAAATCCCATTCGTCCGGAACTTTGATTTGTTATTCCTCTGACCGCATCGATTTTTTCGAATGTTCCTCCAGCGGTTATCACGATTTTTTTATTTTTGAACAATCGTGGTTGGAAAAATTTTAACGTGGTTTCGTATATTGTTTCGGGTTCTGCCATCCTTCCTAAACCAACCTCTCCGCAAGCTTGATCTCCACCAACTGGCCCAACGATGTGAACCCCATCTCTTTTTAGCGTTTCAATATTTCTTTGTGTTGATTTATTGTCCCACATTTCTTTATTCATCGCGGGTGCAATCAATAATTCACAATTTCTGGCGAGGCAAATGGTAGATAGTAGATCGTTTGCCGTTCCTGTGGCTAACTTTGAAATGAAGTTGGCAGAGGCAGGAGCCACCAGAATCAGACGACATCCTCTCGATGTTTCAATATGAGCCATTCCGTGCCCTTGTTCCTCGGCCCACATGTTGTCGTATACCGGCTTTCCCGATAACGCCTGCATAGTTAGTTTAGATATAAATTGTGTGGCTGCCTCCGTCATAACTACTTGAATATCGACATCAGTTTTCTTTAACAAACGCAGAAGAAAGGCAGATTTATATGCCGCGATTCCTCCGGTTATACCGAGCAACATTTTTCGTTTTTGGTCGTTAATCATTACCGCTGCCACCTAAATTTTTGTCGTGAATTAAAAAATGCCCAACTTGATGTGTTCAAGCATCAATTAATTTTCTGTTATGTTAACCAAATTTAAAAGTTTTTCTATATGAAAATTGGCAATAGTAAAAACTTGCGATTTCACTAAAATATAGCGGCTTAAAGTATCTGGAGCAACATCTCCGACCGAAATTCTCAAGTCAGGAGATAAATCGTTAGGATCTTTGAAGATCAATATGTACATGTTGGAATTTACAACCCCATATTCGTCTTTTCTTAAGTCGAAAGAGAAGTTTCGTTCTTTTTGAGTTCTTCCGAATCCGGTTAAAGTGCCAGCTATCACATCAGTATATTCTCCGATTGTATCATGGCTATGTGTTTTGTGATGTCCAGCATGTGGCATATGAAAAAACCAGATATTTTTATCGTTTTTTTGATATCGATGAATTTTTTGCGAAATTACTATTTCTATTGCACCGATTCCGTCTATTTTATCAGGAATTAGAAACTTAGAAGTTCCGTGAAATTTATGATTATGTACTGGTTTTTGTTCGTCTAGGCCTTTTGATTTTAAGAGCCCAATTATCAAAAGCAATACAGCGAGGATAGTCCACAGTTGCCAGGAGTTACGTAAAATTTTTAACATGTGTGTGTCAACGCTGCCTCCACCAGACCGCAACTCCTATCAGCGCCATGAGCCCTGGAATTAAAATCATACTTAGGAAAAAGGTGCCTTTCATTTGACGATTTGTAAGATTGACTCGAGGAAGGTCGTAAGTCTTGGGCTCTATGCCTATTAGGTTTTCCTGTGCTGCTAGATAGTTTATGGTGTTCAAAAATAAATTTCCGTTGCCGAGAATATGAAAAAATGAGTTTGTGGCAAAATCAGAGTCACCAATAATTGCTATTCTTGACTTTTTAATTAATTTTGGTGAGGTTTTCTCATCCTCAGTTATATTTATTAAATCGGAAGGACTAATAAAATTCGGGCTTCGAACAATTATAGCCATAATTGTAATAGGTCCAGGTTTATCGATACCTAATTCAAATTCAACTTTATTTTTATTTGTCTCTGCAAAACTGCGTTTAGAAGAATTAATCAATGGTTTAATAGCGTTTCCGGCGACTGGCTGGTGCGTCGGCGACAAAGACCTTGCTCCCATAAAAAAAGTGAGAGGTAGGCCCTCTGTAACAGCGTGACGGTTATAACTTGTTACTGCTGGAGCTGAGATATCAGTCCAGAAATGGCTTGCTTCATCAATAATTAGAGTGTCATCTAGTTTTACCCCGAGATTCTCGATAATCTTTTCAAGGCCACTTTTTATGAAAGGGTCTAACATGAAGAAAGCGTTACCACCTTGATCAAGAAAATTTTTAATTATTTGAATTTCATTTTTTCTAATCTCAAATTGAGGACCAGCAACTATGAAAACGTCACAATTTCGTAGGCTATCAGACATATCCAAAAGGCGAACTGATTTTATCCGATAATTCATGCTTTCAAGGCTGTGTCGAGCTTTTGCCATTCCGTGCCTCTCATGGACGACTAGCTTTGTTGCAAGTCCGTGAGAGTGCCCTTGATCGCCCTCAAAGTGATCATGATGTTCAAGGCTAAAGGGATCACTTTCAGCATGTCCTTCAAGGAAGCATAATAGTTGTACCTCTTTTTGAGATACCCTGAGAATTCCGTTGGCAATATCTATTTCTGTGGGGCCATTAACTTTGACTGATCGCCCTTCACTTTCCATTAATGCAGTCCCGGCAAATTCAACACCTTTCATCCTTGCTTGCGCGGGATTAACCATTGGGTCTAAAAATTCAATAGTAACTTTGTCTGTGTAACTAGCGATAAGCTTATATAAATCGCCTGTTTCTTTCATCATTGGATCATGGAAAAAAATAATATGGACCGGTTTTTGTAATGTTTCTAACATTTGTATAGTTTGTTTTGATAAGGAATGTGCTCCCTCTTTTGTCATGTCTATTCTTATCGAGAAGTGATTACTTAAATAGCCCAAGGCGAGCACTATACAAAGCGCGCCTGCAGTAGTAATAAGAATCTCCGTACGTTGTCCCCTGAAGAGGCCAAAAATATATTTTCTCAATTGGAAACCACTAAAGATAATAAGCCCGATTCCAACAATCAAAAGGATTAAATGAAGAAAGTTGGTCTCCAATAAAATAGCATGACTGATAATAGCGGCAGATGCTAATGTTATCCCAGCCAGTAAAATTATAATGGCACCAAAAGATTTATCCATATCTCAACGGCGCCATTTGATATAGTTCGTCGTTAGTATTAAAGAGGTCATGGATACCAAGATATAATATGCTATGGCCTCTGAGCGTAGGAGACCTCGTATTAAATCACCATAATGAAATGAAAAGGCTAGGTATCCAAGTAATTCCCGGAAAAAAAGATTAGTTTGCATGTTTTGTAAATGTCCAACCCACCAGAAACCAAGGAGAGTTGGAAGAGTGAGTAAGGCGGCAACAATTTGGTTTTTTGTCAAAGCTGAATAAAGTTGTCCAATAGATATAGATGCCATTCCTAATAGAATAAAGCCCAGGTAACCCGAAATAATATTAGTTATGTGAGGGTTACCGTACAAAAACATTGGGATTAAATTGACGAAGGTAGCAGCTGTCATGATTAGCAAAATTGTCACGGCACCCAAATATTTTCCAATAACTATTTGCCAAGTGCTAATTGGTAGGGCGATTAACAGTTCCATTGTTTTTCCAGAATATTCACCGGAAAAAATACGCATTGTTAGTACTGGAGTTAATACCATCAGCAAAAAAGCCATGTCCCTGAAGGTCATTTCCATTGTCGCAGTGCCTGTACTGAAGACGTTATATATATAAAAGTATCCCGTACCCACCAGGAAAGATGATATTAGAAAATATGCTATTGGGGATCGAAAGTAAGTAATCAATTCCTTTGAGTAAATTGCTAATAAACCGTTCACTTCTTCTCCTTTGAATTCTTTCCCTTTTTTATGTATTGTAAAAAAACGTTTTCGAGCGTGGGGCCGTGTCTCTCAAGTTGATACAATTTTGTTTTTTCAGTTGCTAATTTTGCAATTATATTTTCAGTATCGTTGTTAGAATTCAAATGACAAACTATGAGAACTTTGTCTTTATCTTGTTTAAAAACGTCAACTTTTTGAATGTCGTCAATTTCTTTAAGCGCAATTTTTAAATTTTCTACATTTCCTGAGACAAGAAGGCTAACTCTATTGCTCTGCTCAGATGCCTGCCTTAACCCGCTGGGGGTATCAATAGCAAGCAGTTTCCCCTCATTGATGATGGCGACTCGGGCGCAAAGCAACGTTACCTCGGTCAATATATGAGTGCTTAATAATACTGACTGTTTTACACCACATTGTTTTATAACATCCCGTGTTTCTTGGATTTGTCCAGGGTCAAGTCCGGAGGTTGGTTCGTCTAACAAAAGTACTTCGGGATCGCCTATCAAGGCTTGAGCCAACCCCAATCTTTGTCTATAGCCTTTAGACAGTTTATAGATTTCACTTTTGGTTACTTTTTCTAGTTTGCATGCGCTTATCACTTGATCTAAGGATTGTTTGACTCGCTTTTTTGGGACCTTTTTTGCTCTAGCGATAAAATGTAGGTACCCTTTCACTTGGAATACATCATACAGGGGCGGATGTTCTGGAAGGTAGCCGATTTTTTTTGCTCCTAGCTCCTGCTGCGTTGACATATCAAGCCCTTTTACACTCACAGTTCCTGAAGTCGCTGTGGTGGTCCCGGCTATCATTTTAATAGTTGTCGTTTTGCCAGCACCGTTAGGACCTAAGAATCCTAAGATTTCACCCGGCATTACCTCAAATGAAATGTTTTTTATTATCTCTTTTGGTCCATAGCGTTTTGATACATTGACCAAGGATATTGCTGAGGGATTCATTTCGTAAATTTCTTAGTAAAGGGGGCCGTAAAGCCCCCAAAACTAAACTTACCTACATCATATTTTCTTGATTAATGATTCTAACTCAATACCATTTGTCTCCGCCGGCTGCCCATTGCGCTTCGTCGTGTCCCATGTATAGCGGCGCACCTTGTAAGTCACGCATCATTTTTAAACGGGTCACAGATTTATTGTAATCTTGCACGCTGTAATTAAGACCAGCTGGGTAGCCGTCTAAATTTTCTTGCATCCAAATCGCGTCCTGCGCCAAAATCATCACACCAGATTTTTCTGTTACTACTCTCATAGATTGGTGTCCTAAGGTATGTCCAGGAGTAGATAAAATTTGTACTGAGCCATCACCAAAAACATCGTAGTCACCCTCGAGTTCTAAATAGTTGAAGTCTCTGGCGTTATCCAAGTCCGCGAGTACGAACGGTCCTTTCCCATCACGCCCTTGAAATTTTTCGGGCCACCAACCTTGATATAGCTCCTTCTTTTGGAAAATATGAATCGCGTTTGGGAACATTTCGATATTTCCGGCATGGTCAAGGTGCGCATGCGAAGAGACTACGGCTTTTACATCAGCTACGCTGTATCCTAATTTTTTAAGCAGCCCGTCTATGGATGTATCCTTTGTTTGACTTGGTTTCAAAAAGTCACATAGTCCTGGAGACCAATAACCCTTACAATTGTCAACAACCTCTACATTGTTTCCAGAATCATAAACAATTAGCCCTTTAGGATGGTCAATAATCCACATGCTGATTGGAATAGTTATATCTCGCGCTTTATCCTCCGGGAGTGTAGGAATTAGTCCTCTGATGTCAAACGGACCAAACATTCCGCTTGTGCCCCAATAAACCTTAACTCCTCCATGGTGGCCTGCCATCGCTCCGGATGACGCCCCCATTAATCCGATTATTAGAATCAAAAATAAATTTCTCATTTTTACAACTCCCTTAGTAATGTAAAGCTTGCGCAATTTCAGCTAAGCTTAAAAAAAACTTATCAACGATGACGAGGTTATTAAAGATTATTGAGCTTGTAAAGCCCTTACAATAGCTTCGAACTGCAAGATTTTTTAAAAATAAATACAGATGAAACTAATTTTAATTTATAGTATCTAAATGTATGATTTTTTTAAATAAAATATGATATATTGTATCATCTTTTTTTCATTTTTTTTTTTTTAAAAAAAACAACAAAACTCAAGAGAAACTTGATTGCGATCGGTTATCGTGTTATAAATCGCCTTCTCAAAATAGCGGTGGAGATACCTAAAGATATGTCTCGTGTATGCCAAGTGACGGGTAAAAAGCCCATGGCTGGAAATAATGTTTCGCATGCCAACAATAGAACGAAGCGTAGATTTTTGCCGAACTTACATTCGAAACGGTTCTGGGTCGAAAGCGAAAAAAGGTGGGTTCGTATGCGTGTATCTCATGCAGGTATAAGGATAATCGATAAGAAGGGTATCGACGTTGTCTTAGCTGATTTGAGGAAACAAGGTGTGAAATTGTAATTTGACCCGAGGGGAAAATGCGAGAAAAAATTAAATTAGAATCAAGTGCTGGAACCGGTCATTTCTACACCACGACAAAAAACAAAAGGGCGAAGCCTGAAAAAATTGAAATAAAAAAATTTGATCCGGTGGTGAGGAAGCATGTTTTATATAAAGAAGCTAAGATCAAATAAATTTAGGTGTATTTACACTTAGTTTTTGTTCTATATCTATCGATAGCTTCTGAGTATCTTAGAGAAATCGATTAGCGTGACGATTTCAGATTCTTCAGCTTTGTAACACCAACTTTCCAGATGTATCAACAGCTGCTCTTTCGTCAGCAATGATGGTTTCCATATTTCTGATAACTCCTGTCGCAT
>PAHB01000031.1 GCA_002704665.1 Pseudomonadota bacterium | reverse complement strand
TTGCTTTCATAGCTATCGGAATAATAACCTTTATTGCCGGTATTCATAATCCCTCAAAAGGCGGTAAATTTTATTATTATATGATTACAATATCGTGCTGCCTAGCTGGCGGCGGCGTATCTATTAGACACTTGTATTTAGAAAATAACCCTCCTGAGTTGTTCGACTGCGGGGCAGATCTAGGTTATTTGCTAGAAGCTTTCCCTTTGACAAAAATCTTTCCTATGATTTTTAGAGGCACTGGTGATTGCTCTGAAGTTCCATGGACGTTTATGGGAATGTCTCTTGCAGCATGGGCCCTAGCATGGTTTATAATCTTTACGGTGTCTATAATTGTGTTTGGATTTTTAAAGCATCTGCGTTCCGAAAAAACTATATAGCCCCGTCTTTGTAAAGCTGTTTTACAAAATCTTTGGTAAACCCCAGTTCCACTAAAATGCTCTCTGTGTGCGAACCTAGAGAGGGAATAGGATTCATAACCGGTGTTATTTTATCCATGGTGACTGGCGGAATCAGAGACAGGACCTCGCCTTTAGGAGTATCCACCTTTTTCCACCTTTTTCTTGCTTTTAATTGGGGATGATTCCAAAATTCATCCACGGAATTCAGCCTCGCATTCGCGATTTGAGCACCATCTAATCGTTCAATAATTTCGCTAGCTTTCAGTTTTGAAAATACTTTGTCTATAGTCGAAGTGAGCGACGCCTTATTGGAGACACGCCTACTATTTGAAGAGAATCTTTGATCATCCGCGATTTTTGGATCCTCCAACACCTCTGCGCAAAACAGCCGCCACTCTCGCTCATTTTGAATTCCCAAAAATACACTTTTTTTATCACCAGCTAAAAAAGGCCCGTACGGAAAAATTGTCGCATGAGATGCCCCAGTTCTTGGTGGAGCATCTCCTCCATAATGGGTAAAATACGCAGGAAAACCCATCCACTCCCCAAGAGCCTCGAGCATTGAAACTTCTAGAATAGAACCTTTCCCGTTTCGCTCTTTTTGATAAAGGGCTGTAAGTATCCCGCTATACGAATACATTCCTGCCGCGATATCTGCTATCGAAATACCGGCTTTAGAAGGGGTTTCCTCTGTTCCAGTAACAGACATCACTCCTGACTCACATTGAATTAACAAATCGTAGGCTTTCTTCAAACTGTATGGACCATCCGAGCCATAACCCGAAATATTACAGATAATTAAATTAGGATTAATTTTTTTTAATCTATCATTCGATAATCCAAGCCTCTCCACTGCGCCTGGAGCTAGATTTTGAATAAAAACATCAATCTTCCCAATTAAACGATCCAATATTTCCAGGGCAGAGGAATGCTTTAAATCAATTGTAAGGCTTTCTTTCGAGCGATTAAGCCAAATAAAATGGGATGATTGCCCTTTCACAGTTTGATCATAACTTCTCGCAAAGTCGCCGACTTTAGGTCTCTCAATCTTGATTACTCGTGCCCCCAAATCAGCTAGTTGGCGAGTGGCGAAAGGCGCAGCAACAGCCTGCTCTAAAGCTAAAACAGTAACACCTTCAAGCGGTTTCATCGAATCACCTTTTTTATCAATAAGAACGCGGCATTCCTAAAACATGCTCTGCAACATAAGCTAAAATTAAATTAGTTGATATCGGGGCTACTTGATAAAGCCTGGTTTCTCGAAATTTTCTTTCGATACCATACTCAGCAGCAAATCCAAACCCCCCAAAAGTCTGGATACAATTGTTTGCAGCTTCCCAAGAAGCCTCAGACGCTAACATTTTAGCCATATTTGCCTCTGCCCCACATGCCTGATTCGCATCAAAGAGTTCCGCAGCTTTGTATCGCATTAAATTAGCCGCCTCAATGTTTATAAATGATCTTGCTATCGGAAATTGAACTCCCTGATTCATTCCGATTGGTCTACCGAAAACAAAACGATCACCAGCGTAGCTCTTTGATTTCTCGGTAAACCAGTAGCCATCACCGATGCACTCAGCCGCAATCAGAATTCTCTCGGCGTTCATTCCATCCAAAATATATCTGAAACCTTTATTCTCCTCCCCAATTAAATTTTCTTCGGGTACCTCGAAATTATCGAAAAAAACCTCGTTTGTCTCGTGATTTGGCATATTTCGAATCGGTTTCACGCTTAAACCCTTTTTATTATTTCTAAGATCAACCAGAAAGACGGATAAACCATCTGACTTTTTTGTAATCTCTTCTATGGGCTTGGTTCTAGCTAACAGAATCATTAAGTCAGAGTGCTGAACTCTAGACGTCCAGACCTTCTGTCCGTTGATAACATAACGACTTCCGATTTTTTTTGCTGTCGTTTTTAGCCGTGTTGTATCCGATCCTGTGCTTGGCTCGGTAACGGCAAAAGACTGCAAGCGCAACTTACCCTGAGCTATTAAAGGTAAATATTCAGACTTTTGTGATTCTGAGCCGTGTCGTAATAGTGTGCCCATTACATACATTTGCGCATGGCAAGCACCGGAATTTCCCCCAGAGCGATTTATTTCCTCCAAAATCACGGATGCTTCCGTAACCCCCAAACCGGATCCCCCATAACCCTGAGGGATTAATGCGGCTAACCACCCTGCATTTGTCAGGGCACTTACAAACTCCTCCGGGTAAGATTGAGATGCATCTAATTCGCCCCAATAAGAATCTGGAAATCGCTCACAAAGCGCCCTGACTGGCTCACGAATTTCGTTAAATTTCTCGGGATTTTTACTATACATTTACTATATGGTTAACATGAATACAGAAGAACCTTCAATCAAACAAGGCCTTTCCAAAATTTAAACCGGTTTGTAGACAAACGCTAGTTATTGCGACTCAGCTTCCCCTCCCAGTAATTTTTTTAAGTCTCCAGATTGAAACATTTCGCGCATTATGTCTGCCCCTCCGATAAACTCACCGTTTACGTATAGCTGAGGTATAGTTGGCCAGTTCGAGAACTCTTTGATTCCCTCTCTGATATCGTGATTTTCCAAGACGTTTACTGTAGCCACATCCTCCACATCGCAAGCTTCCAACATTTGCACTGCCGACGCCGAGAATCCACACATAGGAGATTCGGGAGTTCCTTTCATATATAAAACAATCGTATTTTCTTCAACTTGTTTCTTTAAAATAGCTTTTACTTCCATTATTTCCCTCACTAAATAGTGTTTCGCGCCCATAAAAAAACCAACGAAGCCTAAATTTATCCTTAATTAACATCTTTTTCAAGCTGACCAGCTGTTAGCCGAACATATCCGGATAAATCTTTCATTTGAATCAAATTTCTAAAACCATAATGCAAGAACAAATCGTAGCAAATTTCACCTTGATCAAAACCATGTTCCACAGCTAACCAACCATTCCTACTCAAATGGTTTTTAGCTTTTTCTAAAACTGCTCGAATATTGAATAGGCCGTCTAAACCACCGATCAATGCAAGGCTGGGTTCAAACCTTAAGGTGCCTTTAGTGAGATAAACATCCCCAGTACGAATATATGGCGGATTAGAAACAATCAAATCAAACTTTTCCGTCCTTAGTATATTGCTATACCAATCACTTTTTCTCAACCTTAATCTTGTTTGATTATTTAATATTTTACCCGAGTTTTCTTCCGCCAAACTCAAAGCAACGGGGGAAATATCAGTTGCCGTGATTACTACTGTTGGGTGGTTTTGTATGAGCGAAATACCCACAACTCCACTGCCAGTTCCCAAATCCAAACCCTTTGGGTTAGCGCGATGCTCTAGTGCTTCCAAACCAAAATCAACTAATAATTCTGTTTCTGGCCTAGGCACCAAAGCTCTCTCATCAATGTAAAACTCAATGCCGTAAAATTCTTTTTGCCCTAAAAGATAAGCCATTGGCACTCCAAACTTTCGTCTATTTACAGAATAAAAAAAATTTTCTTTTTCCGTTTGAGTAATTTTTGCATCACCATGGGATACAATATATGGCAGGCTAAAGGTGGTATTTGCCTGCAATAAAGACCTAGCCTCTTTTGGGCAAATTGTAGCTAAGCTTAAGGCCTCGGTTATTTTCATTTTAAGTTTTCAAATAATCTAGTACTTGCGGCTAACCCGTCATATCTGTCAGAAGTTGGGTTTGATGCTCCGTCATTAAAGCCTCAAACAATTCGTCTAGGTCGCCATCTATAGCCGCCTGAAGTTTATATAGAGTAAGATTAATACGGTGATCTGTAAGCCTACCTTGAGGAAAATTATAAGTTCTTATCCGTTCTGATCTATCTCCGCTTCCCACTAAGGATTTTCTGGTAGCTGCTTCTTCTGCTTGTTGCTCCGATATTTTTTTATCTTTTAACCGGGCCGCCAAAACTGCCATAGCCTGGGCTCTGTTTTTATGTTGTGATCGATCATCTTGACATTCGACCACAATCCCCGAAGGAATATGTGTTATTCGCACAGCGGAATCGGTCTTATTTACATGTTGACCGCCTGCTCCGGATGCGCGATATGTGTCGATCCGAAGATCCTCGTTATTTAGATCTACGTCTTCAACCGCATCTGCTTCCGGCAGAACAGCAACTGTACAGGCACTTGTGTGGACCCTACCCTGGGTCTCGGTATCTGGGACCCTCTGCACTCGATGCCCACCGGATTCAAATTTCAATTTTGAATAAACCTGTTTACCGATAAACTTTACAACTATTTCCTTGTAGCCTCCGAGGCCGGTTACGCTCTCTGAGATTATCTCTGTTTTCCAATTTTGGCTCTCCGCATATCTTAAGTACATTCTAAAAAGATCTCCTGCAAAAAGCCCGGATTCGTCCCCTCCGGTTCCCGCTCTTATTTCCAAATATATATTTTTTTCGTCGTTAGGGTCTCGAGGAAGCAACATTGAATGCAACTTAAGCTCCAAGTCATGTAAAGTTTCCCTACTAATTTTTAATTCTTCCTCCGCTAATTCTTTCATCTCAACATCGCCAAGCAATTCGGTAGCCGCCTCAATATTTTTTTCACTGGCAACAAAAGAACTATAAGTGGCACTGATTGGAGTAAGCTCTGAATGCTCTTTGGTGAGTTGCTTATATTTTTTCATATCAGTGGTAACATCCTCGGCGGTTAGTAGAATGTTAACCTCCTCCAGCCGTGAACAAAGCTTCACAAGCTTCGAGCGGATACTATCTTTCATTTTTTAATCAATCTCTTTTTTTTACTAGCGATGCAAGGGCCCGTGCTATTTCGGTACGATCCGAAACGCCCGCTTGGTTTATGAGGTTTATCGGCCCATGACCCAGTTTATTTACAAGTGAACGGGTTATTTCTTCCAAAACCTTTTCAGGACTTTCTCCACGATTAAGTAATTTGATCGCTCGCGTCATCTCAGTTACTCTATGTCGCTCCATTTGGTCCCGCAAAGACATTATTATAGGAGCGTTTTTTCTTCGGCTCATCCAAGACATAAACTCACCAACGCCTGCGTTAATTATGTTTTCCGCCTTTTTTACCGCGGCTTTGCGCAATTTAACCCCATCTTTAGCAATTTTGCCCAAATCGTCCACCGAATATAAAAATGCATCGTCCATCGATTGAATCTCTGGTTCAATATCCCTTGGGACCCCTAAGTCAAAAAGTATTACAGGTTCATGTTTTCGCGTCCTTATTGCTCTCTCTACGGTGCCTTTGCCTAGGACTGGGACAGGACTAGCAGTTGAGCAAAAGACTATGTCATACCTACTTATTTGATTGGGGATGTCATTAAGGGTGATTACAGATCCATCGAATTTTTTTGCCATCTCTTGGGCTCTTTCCACAGATCGATTAGCGAAGGTAACATCATCTAGTCCAAGCGTGTAAAAACGAGATGCAAATAGTTCTACCATTTCGCCAGCTCCGATACACAAAATCTTACGGTCTCTGATATTCGGAAATAATCTTTCGCTTAAACTTACGGCTATTGACGCTAGTGAAACTGAATGGGATCCGATTTCCGTTTCGGATCTTACTTTTTTTGCAACAGAAAAAGTTTTCTGAAACAATTTATGAAGGATTGTGCCCATAGTCCCAGCTGCTTCGGCACTTTTTACGGCATCTTTTATTTGACCTAATATTTGTGGCTCTCCTATCACCATTGAGTCTAAACCGCTGGCAACTCGAAAAGCATGAAATACCGCACGCTCTTCCGGCAGCAAGTATATGTAGGGCTTTATAAAATCGGCATCAAGGTTATGGTATTCAGCTAACCATGTCATAGCTTCGGCGGGGTCACCCCCTCCACAATAAACCTCGGTCCTATTACAAGTCGACACTATAGCAACTTCTGGAACGGATGCGCTCTTTGAAACCCCTTGCAACCCTTCAATCAAATTGTCTCTCCCAAAGACAACCTTCTCTCGAATATCCACAGGAGTATTGTGATGATTTAAGCCAAAAGTATATAACGAATTCATTCAAACAGCTTTGCGCGATAAATAGCCGATAATTATACTTCTAAACAGTTTTTTTGTGGCAAAATTAACTTTGGCGCAATTTATTTAATTAAAAAATCCCATTCTGTTATGCAGGTGGTAAGAAAACAAAAATTTGACACGACACAGCAACCCTTCAATTTCAGATGGACTACAAAAAAATTACCACTGACCTTTTTAACCAAATTGAACCAATAACAAAACGTATGGAGTTTTTGTTACGCAATAAACTGACATTTAGGTTTATATTGCTGCTGGGAATAGGCAGCGCTTTTTCTCTGCTGGTAGCCTTCTTGATCAACAAGGTGTCATTTTAGGTTCTGAGGGATTGTTTTGCTGAAAATTTCTACGGTTTTACCTGACACTCGGACAATATATCTATGTCTTTTCCAGACGCAGCAATTCCGGCTTGGGCCGCGCACACTGCTTTTAATTTGGATTTTAAGTCGACCATTTCAAGAGCTTTCTCAAAGGCATCAAGAGCTTTTTGATCACTCTCTCCGTAAATCAGCATTCTTAGCGCTCCGGTAGCAAGCAACCTATCGGCATTCATTCCTTTAGATTCAGGTTTTTGCTGTGGTGCACCATCCTCGGCGGGCTGAGGATTTAAAGGGACGGCTGCAGCATCTACAGCCTCTGCTGCTGCTTGTATATCTTTTAACGCTATTCCGCTTGCAAGTGCATAACGTGATGCATCAAGAATTCGTCCCTTAACTCGCAGTTGGTTAAGCTCTCCTGCATTGTCTTGCGCCTGTTGCTTTAGTTTAATACTTTCCTCCTGATATTGAGCTACTTCGCCTAACTGTTTTTTTAATTCGGAGATATTCCCGAATTGTAGGAAACAGAATATACCCAAACCAATAGCTGTCAGCCCCAGGACCACCTCTAAGATTATTCTTTTCACTTTTTTGTATCCCGTATTGAATTAGCCCAGCGTCCACGTTCAATTTAAACTTGAGGACTGGTGATTTTTGCAACTTAACGCTATCATGCGCAGTCTTAACCACCAAATGTATTATCGGCTTCAAAACTAATTTCTTGATTTTTTGCATTTCAACAGGAGATAACATTTGTTTAGGTCTTTTTTCTTATCCAAACAGTGGACCATGTGGGCTTGGCCTGGAGTACTGCTGATCGTGGCCGGAACTTGGTATCAGGTTCAAGTTAACGTAATGATCAACGAATGGTTTGGAGGATTTTACGATTTAGTCCAAAAAGCTCTTGGGCAAGCGGAAGCAGTGTCATTGCAAGAGTATTACGGTTTTATCCTGACATTTGGGCAAATTGCAGGCATATACGTTATCGTCGCCGTTGTTTTAAGTTTTTACACCAAACATTGGGTCTTTCGCTGGCGAAACGCCATGAACGATTTTTACATGAGTCATTGGGGTAAACTGCGGCATATTGAAGGCGCAAGCCAAAGAATTCAAGAAGACTCAAGACGTTTTGCGGCAATTGTAGAATCCCTTGGGGCCAGTTTGCTTGAATCGGTACTGACCCTAGTCGCATTTCTTCCGATACTTTGGGAACTCTCAAAGGCGATAAAAGTGGTTCCGTTTTTTGGCGAAGTCGACCACGCACTGGTGTATATTGCGATTATTTTTGCGCTTTTTGGAACAGCTGTGTTAGCGGCGGTCGGGATTAAACTTCCCGGTCTGGAATTCAACAATCAGAAAGTTGAGGCAGCCTACCGAAAGGAGCTCGTTTTTGGCGAAGACCATGAGGACCGGGCGGCACCTCCGACAGTTACTGAACTTTTTTCAAATGTTCGAAGAAATTACTTCCGGCTTTTTTTCCACTACATGTATTTTGACGTGGCAAAATGGTCATATCTGCAATTTGGTGTTTTAGTGCCTTACATTGCCTTGGGTCCAACTATTGTTGGCGCGGCAATTACCCTTGGAGTGATGCAGCAGATCGTTAGAGCTTTTGGGCAGGTAGAATCTTCATTTCAATTTTTAGTCAGAAGTTGGAATATCATTGTTGAGTTAATCTCTGTTTATAAGAGACTCCGTGCGTTTGAACTTGGAATCAAAGAACCCAAAAACTCTTCGGCATTTCAATAAATCACCAATCCTGATAATAATACCAATCCCAGTACCAATCCCACCTTTCGTATTTTTCTCTATATTTATAGGGTCTAATTGGGTTTTCATCCGTCCAAAGGCCAATTTGCTCTGCTTTGGCTTTTTTTTCTGCTAATTCGTAAGGATATCTTTTTTTTGGATGAACTCCTTCGACGTATAATCGAAACCGCCACGCCATCCCTGCCTCGAGCTGATTTAAAGCTAAGTCTTTCTCATTCATATTAACAGTACAAATTTCGATGCGCTGTCGAATAGTGCGGTAACAATCAGCCGTAACCTTTTTGCCATAGGCAAATGTGTACAGAAAATCTCGTGACTCTCTACCATATCTTTGAGATAACTCAGGTGCATCAATAGCTGATAGACGAATAAGCCGCGTCCATCCGGTCTCATCTTCCAAGATTGTTATACTGTCGCCGTCGTATACATCAACGACTTTGCCAGAAATTGTCCAAGCGTAACTTACAGATACAGGATGTGCCAACAAAAATAGCAAATATATTATATTGGAAGTAGTAGGCCTTTTATTCATACAAAATCAATTGCAGTCTTTGAACCACTATGTCTCTTTTCCAAATACATAGTCTATTAATGGTAAACCATTGATCTAGATTTTTCTTATATGGCCACTATAAATACGTAATGTTAACGTAAGCAACTAATTTAACACAAATCATGCGACACAAACTTTGGTCAAAATTAAAATTTAAGGTGGCCAAGGGCGGAATTGAACCACCGACACGAGGATTTTCAGTCCACTGCTCTACCGACTGAGCTACTTGGCCAAATAAAGCGCCTATGATAACAAAACGACTGGTAAGTTAGCAAAAAATACCGAAGGAGTCACCAGACAAAACCTTCGGTAATTTTTTTTGTGTCAAGTCGACTTGGGAATCCTTATATCCTCTACCATCGCTTGAATATGTTTTGGCGGAGGCGCGGTCAGCGAAGATACAGCAAAAGCTACCGCAAAATTCATTAACATCCCAATGGTCCCAATTCCCTCTGGAGAAATACCAAACAACCAATTCTCTGGAATGTTAGCGGCCATCGGTTCAAAAAACACGCCCTTAAAATATAAAATATAGCCCATGGTAAACACGAGACCCGTCAGCATTCCAGATATGGCACCCCACTTATTTAGTCTTTTGCTAAAAATTCCCATTAAAATAACTGGAAACAAACTAGAAGCCGCCAATCCGAAGGCAAAGGCTACAACCTGAGCCACAAATCCGGGAGGATTATAGCCAAGGTACCCCGCCACACAAATGGCAACAGCTGCAGCGCATCTACCTGCAAATAACTCTTGTTTTTCCGAAATTGTCTTCATGAGTGTCCCTTTTAGGAGATCATGAGATATAGATGAGGAAATCACCAGCAAGAGTCCGGCAGCAGTCGATAGCGCTGCTGCAATTCCACCGGCTGCAATCAAAGCTATCACCCAGTTGGGAAGTTGTGCTATTTCAGGATTCGCTAAAACCATAATATCCCTGTCAACCGTGAGCTCACTTTTGTTCCATCCATATTCAATCTCAGCCTTTGCCTGGAAATCGATATTCTTATCATTAAACGCTTGAATTTTTCCATCACCGTTAGAATCTTCCCACTGGATAAGTTTTGTTTCCTCCCATCTTTTTATCCATTCAGGTCGGTCTTGATAAGCTATACTCGTGATTTCTGTGTCACTTACGCTTGGATGGACGGTGTTTATGAGATTATACCTCGCCATCACCGCTACAGCAGGGGCGGTTGTGTAGAGTATCGCTATAAAAACTAACGCCCAGCCAGCTGAGCTTCTTGCATCTCTTACTTTCGGAACGGTAAAAAACCTTACAATTACGTGAGGAAGGCCAGCGGTTCCAACCATCAGCGCAAGGGTAATACAAAAAATGTTTATTGTACTTACGTTCATAGAGTCAATATAACTGTGAAAACCCAAATCCTGTACGATCGTGTCTAATTTATCTAGGAGATAAACTCCGGGCTCTTGGACTAATTCCGAGCCTAGCCCCAACTGGGGTATCGGATTGCCTGTTAACTGAAATGAAATAAATATGGCTGGAACTGTATAAGCAAAAATTAAGACGCAATATTGTGCCACCTGGGTATACGTTATTCCCTTCATTCCTCCAAGTACCGCATACAGAAATACCACTCCCATTCCAATTAATAAACCTGTGGTAATATCGACCTCTAAAAATCTGGAAAATACTATTCCAACACCACGCATTTGACCTGCGACGTAGGTAAAGGAGATAAAAATTAAGCAAATAACGGCGACAATCCGGGCAGTTTGTGAATAAAATCTATCGCCTATAAATTCTGGCACGGTGAACTTCCCAAACTTTCTGAGGTAGGGTGCAAGCAAAAGTGCCAGTAGCACATATCCACCTGTCCATCCCATTAAATATTGACTTCCTTGATAGCCCATGAAAGCTATCAAACCAGCCAGAGAAATAAATGAGGCAGCCGACATCCAGTCGGCGCCGGTAGCCATTCCATTAAATAACGCTGGGACCCTTCTACCAGCTACATAGTAATTGTCAGGTTCGTTAGTTTTACTGAGAAAACCAATTCCTGCATATAAAAAAATGGTAGCGAATAGAAATGTGTAGCCAATGAATTCCTGGGGTAGACCTAACTGTTCTAAAACAGCGAGCACCACACAAAAACTTATGAAGCCGA
>PAHB01000030.1 GCA_002704665.1 Pseudomonadota bacterium | reverse complement strand
TCAGAAGTATGACCGTTTAGTATTCAGAGCTATCGCTCGTGGTGCTAGGGCTGCTTCTCCAATCACTAAGTCAGGCTTTGTTGAGCCCGGCGGTACACAAATACGTGTAGGAACAAACAACCAAGCATCTGATGCTTATGTTGCTGCTTCCTTAATCAACGCTTTCTACGATGCAGCTGCTGCACTAGATGAGAAAGGCGTTTCTTCTGATGGAAGAGTAGGTGTACTAAACCCAAGACAGTACTACGAGCTTATCCAAGCTGTAGGATCTAACGGTCTTGTAAACAGAGACGTACAAGGTACAGCATTACAGTCGGGTAATGGTATCATTGAGATTGCAGGCATCAAGATCTACAAGTCAATGAACATTCCATTCTTCTCAACTTATGGTACTAAGTATGGTTCTGCGTCTGCAACTAACCCCGGAATCACATCTCCCGGAAACGTAGGTTCATTTGTAGGTGAAGCAGTAGAAGATGCCGCTGCTGATGTAACAGGTATCAACAACGAGTACGGTGAAGAGACTGAATTCGCAAACAGCTGTGGACTTATCTTCCAGAAGGAAGCTGCAGGCTGTGTTGAAGCAATCGGTCCTCAAGTACAAGTAACATCTGGAGACGTTTCAGTCGTATACCAAGGTGATGTCATCCTCGGAAGACTAGCTATGGGTGCAGACTATCTTAACCCAGCTGCTGCTGTTGAATTAGTTGCTGGTGCTGCTACTGGATCTTCTGGTAACGCTGCATTCTAATGCTACTATATACGGGGAGTTTATTCTCCCCTTTCTTTTTATAATAATTATGCCTTTTCCAACCACAAACGCTACACAAGAGCTACCAGCTATAAACAACATACTGTCGTCATGTGGTCAAGCTCCTGTAACCACTTTAGATCAAACCAACCCGGACGTTGCGATTGCCTATGCCACACTGTTACAGGTGTCACGAGAGGTACAATCTGAAGGATGGACATTTAACAAAGAGTACCACTATGAGTTTGCTGTCAATACAGATAACGAAATAGAGATACCAAATAACATACTACAAATAAAATTAACAGAAAATTCTAACAACACTACCCATGATGGTATTCGTAGAAGTGGTAAGTTATATGACAGACAGAACCATACATACAAGTGGACTCATAGTAACCCTATAGAGTGTGATGTTGTGTGGTTGTTTGACTGGATAGATTTACCAGAACCTATACAGAACTATATTACAGCACGAGCTGCTACCTTAGTATCTAGTAAGATTATAGGTGACGACGATCAATACATCAGACTCGAGAAACAAGAAGCTTTACTCAGAGCTATGGCTATGGAGTATGAGACACAGCAGGGACAGTTCACTATGTTCGGTCATCCTCAAGGTCAACAGAACTACTACCAAAGCTACCAACCATTTCACGCTTTACAACGATAATGCCAGCAGTAACTCAACGAGTTGACAACTATCTTGGTGGAGTATCTAGACAAGCAGACAGCAAAAAACTTCCCGGTCAAGTCGAGGAGTGTCTGAATGGGTATCCTGACCCTACCTTTGGTCTTACCAAAAGACCGGGTATGCAATGGATATCTAATCTAGGTACTGGCACTACATATGACAGCTCTAAATGGTTCTACATTGCTAGAACATCAACAGAAAAATATATAGGATGTATTACACCAGCATCAGGAGGCTCTACAGGAGCCATTGCAATGTGGAATGCTATAACTGGGGCAGCTGCTACCGTAACGTACGGTACAGGGGCACAGGCGTACCTTACAGGGGCACGTACTAACTACCATATACTGACTGTACAAGATACATCTATCATAACAAATAATTTAATCACAGCAAGTGCATTAGCTGATCCTACCTTTGTAGCTAACACACGAGCTACACTTGTATTATCAGGTGCAGTTGTAGGTATCACAAGTGGTGTGAATATAGACGAATACTCTGTTACTATTAACGGTAGTACAGTGTCATATACAGCACAGACAAATGATGGCTACGATCAAGTACTAAATGGACTTAAGAGTGCTATAGATGGACTCAGTATCTCAGGACTGACAGTAACTAAATACGTAGGCTCACTAGAACTTGATAGAGTTGTGAGTGGTACACGTACCGCATTTACTATATCTGCAAAAGGTGGACTTGATAACAGTAAGCTAGGTGTCTTCCAAGACCAAGTTGATAATGTATCACAGCTACCAGCTCAGTCTTTCCAAGACCACGTAGTTAAGATTATCAATACTACATCAGATAAAGATACATACTTTGCTAAGTTTGTTGCAGACAACGGAACATCAGGTACAGGTTTCTGGAAAGAAACAAGAGATCCTAGTAAGTCCGCTGGTCTAGATCAAACAACTATGCCACACGAACTCATCAATACTTCAGTTAATAACTTCCAGTTACGTCGTGTAACGTGGACAGAACGTGAAGTAGGTGATGATGAGACAAACAGTCATCCCTCATTTGTAGGTACAAAGATACAACAGTCTTTCTTCCACAGTAACAGATTAGGGTTCCTATCAGAAGATAACGTATCACTTAGCCAGTCAGCTAAGTTCTTTAACTTTTATCATACATCTGCACAAACAGTTACAGCTGCAGACCCTATAGATTTAAGTACATCAACTATACGACCAGCAGCTTTACATGCTGTGATACCTACCACACAGGGTTTGGTGCTATTTAGTCAAAGCCAACAGTTTATGATGTTTGCTGTTGACGGTGTACTTACACCTACCTCTACTATTATACGTTCTATATCTAACTATGAAACAGATGCACTTGTAGACCCTGTAGATGTAGGTACGAACATAAACTTCTTAAGTAAGACACCAAGTTATACTCGTGTATTCTCTATGGTTACACGTGGTCAAGACGAAAACCCACAGGTAATTGACGTAGGAAGAGTTGTAAATGAATGGGTTCCCTCTACTGTCGACACACTTGTAGGCAGTGCTCAGAACCAATTCATAGCCATGTCAGGACAGTCGTCCAGATATGTTTACTTTTTTCGTACATATAGTGACGGAGAAACTAACCTTGTAGAAGCATGGTTTAACTGGGAACTACCCGGTACAGTACAAGCTGTGGCTGTAGACTCTGATGAGTTCTTTGCTGTAACTAAACAGGGCAACCAGTTTACATTAAGTAAAGCTAGCTTAAGTCAGAGTCCAGAAGATGCTATTATTGTTAATAACGATGGTTCAAAGATTAATCCTTGTATAGATCTATATGCAACAGCAAGCTCTGTAGCATACGATAGTACAAATAACTTTTCTAAATGTTATATACCTTGGAATAATGTAACAGGTCTTACACCTGTATTGATTATTAAAGGTACGACAGCTACGGGACAGTTTATTGAATCAGGATTTACTGTAACACCAGAGATTATAACAAACGATGGCAACCCATATTTTAAAGTTTTATTTAAAGATCTTACCTCACAGGCAGCTAACGTTATAGTAGGTTGGAAGTATAACTTTGATGTTATATTACCTAACACATACTACAGAGTTGACGAAAACATGAAACGTAGCGACTTTGCAGCTCAGCTAATTATAGCTAGAATGAAATTTGCTGTAGGTCTATCAGGTGTGATGGGCTTTAAACTCAAGTCAAAAGGTATACGTCAGGGTAAAAAAGAATATACAGGTGATGGATCTACTACAGTATTTACATGGGACCCATCAAACATAAGTTACATTGACTCTAATCAGGTCAAGGTTAAGATTAACAACGTGGTTACTACAGCTTTTACAGTAAATAGTAACACACAGTTAACAATGGATTCAGCACCCGCTAACGGTGCAGCTATACTTATCTATACAGATGAATGGTATAACTTAAATCCTGTAGCTATGGCAGATGACTACCTAGCTAATGACGTTGCACTTAAAACTAACGCAGTATTTAGTGTACCAATACACCAGAGAACAGATAATTTTACACTTAGACTATTTAACGACTCACCATTCCCGGTATCCATAAACTCTATGATGTGGGAAGGAACATACTCACCAAGATTTTATAGGAGAAATTAATGTTACCCGTAATTCTCGGGGTAGCTTCTATAGCAACTAATCTTATTGGTGGTAGTAAAGCATCATCTGCAGCGAGACAGCAAGCAGAAAAGCAGAACGAAGCTACCGATAGACAGTTAGAGTACGACACAGAAATGTGGGAGATGAAAAAGCAACAGCTTGCATCTTCACGTGACTTTGCCATACAAGAAATAGTAGCTAAAGCACGTAATGAAGGTCGACTTGCATCAGCTCAAGATGCACGTAATATACGAAGTTATTCGTACGATCTACAGATACGTAACCGACAACAACAAACAAACGAGCAACAGTACAGACGCTCAGACGATGTATTTAGACATCAACTATCACTTAATGCTTTAGCAGCTAGATCTGGTAGTATTGATGAATTAAATAAACTAGAAGAAACTAAAGCACAGGCAGCTTTTGATGCAAACGACAAGTACGTACAGTCCCTGATTACAGAAGGTAAGATGAGAGCACGTGGTCAGTCAGGAAGATCAGTAGATAAAGCTACACAAGCAGCTGCCTTTGACTATGGACAAAAAGTAGAGATGTTAAATCTCTCAATAGCTAATGCTGAACGTAACTCACGATCAGTCTTAGATGAAATACAACGAGACCTAACGGCAGCAGACCTGTCAGCTTACGCAGCTAAAATGTTAGATCCCGGTATTTTACCTTATCCAATCGAACCATTACCTACACCTACATCAGACTTTATATTACCAGCAGAACTTCAAGAGTATGACTTTGGTCCAGCTCCTGTAGCCGGTGCATACGCATCAGCTAGTGCTGCAGCTAATAGAGTATGGGGTAGTACCATCAGCAGTATAGCTGGTAGTATAGGTGGATTTGCTGGTTCATATGCTAAAAGATAACATTAAAAACAATGGCTAAAATAGAACGCTCAAGAGGCGGAAGATTTAAAGTCAATAATCCAAATCTGCAAGCAGGGCTGAAACAAGAACAGATTCAGCAGCAACGAATTATTGATAGCTTAACACTACAGCAAAAACAAAGTGACAAACGTGATGCAGACCAGATTAGGTTTATGGAGAAATCCGACATCAACGAATCACAAAACAGAAAGATAATACAGGATCTAGAAAACAAGAAATTTGAAAACAGATACAATGCCGTATCTAAACGAGCTCAAACTGAAGTAGATAACTTAAGAGGACAAGCTAAAGAGTATCAAAAAGAATCTGAGTTCTGGCAGAAGTTTACACCAAAGCTTGCTAAGGACTTAACTACTGCAGCTGAAGGTATATATAACTTTGCTGACATGAGGTATGCTGAGAAAGAGTTTGCCTCGATGATAGAAAATAATGAGTTTGATTTACTCAAAGGTTTCTATAATGAGCAGAATAAGTTAGTAGACAATGGTATCGTAGACGATATGTACGATGCTCTTTCAACTGGAGATGTTGACAGATTTGATTTTCTAGGAAATACACGTCGTAAGAATAGTTACTTTCTTGGTAAAATGGTCACTGATAAGATCAAGAGTGACTACGAATTATATGTACAACAAAAATTAGAGATAGTACACAATCCACAGTTAAATGGTGGACGTGATTTCAGTGAGTTTCTTGCACCAGACAAGGTACGAAGCACTTATAAATTTTGGGGAGTAGAACAAGTAAAGCAACTTGGACTAAATCCTAAATCTCCAGCTGGATTAGAAATAATAAAACTATGGGATGATCGTGGAAGATCAGAAGAACAAAAAGCAAGATTACAAATAAGTCATTACACAAGTTCTGACAATGCAGATCAAGCAGAACAGTTATTTTTTGCAGATCCTACAAGAGATAATCTAAATAATTTAAACTTAAGTATAGGACGCATACCCTCTAAAGATAGAAAAGGTAACATTGCTAGAGGAATTAAGTCTTTTAATGTTAGGGCTAATCATGAAGTTTTAATACAACGTTTAGCTTCTAATAAAAGATATGCTGGTAATGGAGGTTTTGAAAAATTTGTAAGAGAAGTACTAGAACAAAGAACACCCGGAAAAGATAGTAAACAAACTTGGTTAGAAAGACACCCTGCATTATACGATTTTGCTTATGAAGAGTATTATAAAGGGCAGAAGACCAGACTTGATAAAGAAAAAGAAGTATCTGAAATTAACGATGTTAATGAAGTTACACAAATAACTTTAGATATTGAAAATGGTAACATAAGCTTAAGTGACTTTTCTGAAGGTGGTGATAGACAAAAGTTAGAAGCTAGAACTCGTACAGCAAGTGGTACAGTTAGTTCTCACATACATGACTTACTAGGTTACAATCCTAAGATTATGGATAGTTTTGGTCAGAGTGAAATTCTTAACAAAGCACATAGAGATGGTGACTTTACTGGTTTTATGTTTACATATAGAACTTTAACTGATACACAACGTAGAGAGTTTGATGTCTTTAGAAAAGATTTAACAGACTTACAAGAAGCCTACGGTGGTGACTACATTAAAGATGTACGTAAGAAAGCTGACGAGATTATAGCACACGCTACTGGTGAGAAAACTATTAGTGATCGTAAACATCCTACAGCTTTTGCTGCAGTAGATGCACTCGAGCAGTCTTACTACTATCATTTTAACAGATTACGTGGTGAAGAAGATCCGCTAAAACGTAGAGATCTAGCATGGGAAGCTGCTGAACAGCCTGTAACTGAACGTACTGGTATGTTTAGAACTCAAACAGCCGCAGAAGGTAAAGCTGGATCTGGACAAGAAAAGACAATCTGGTTACAATTTTCTAATGAAAACGAAAACAGTGGTGGATTAAGTTTTGGTGCTATTGAAGCTGAGTTAATTTACAATAAAAAAACTCCTAACGATCTTATTTCTGCTGGTACAATAGTAGATAGAAAGTCTTTAGGTAGATTTGCATTAGCTATAAACTCAGGAGCTGATACTTTAATTTATCCACAAAGTGTACGTGACTTATCTCAGCTTACTGGTATACCTAAACGAGACGTTATGAATCGTGTACTTGAAGTAAACAAGTATGAACAAAGAATACCAGCTGACTACAGCAGTGTTGTTACAGTAAATCCATATATTAAACCAAGGCATCATTTTGCCAATTTAGCAAAAGATTTTTTTGGTGAAGATATTCCAGTATCAAAATTTACAAACGCATTTAGAGAAAACCTAACAGGCATAGATGCTATACGTTTTAACTATGACGAATCAGAAGGTGAGATGACTATGGGGACTATGATTACTGAAGGTCGACAGTATGGTATATTTTACGATCCTAGATTAAATACATTTCTACAAAGATGACAGACTCTTTTTTACAAGAAGAACAAGAAGACACTCAACAAGAATTTGGTACAGTTGAACCTACTGCACCTATTAAAGATACAAGATTTGACCAGACTTATGGTAAGAATCTAGGAGAAGTAACACCTCAGACCTATTCTGCACCATTTGGTAGCAAGATAGGTCAGAGCTCTGTTGACTTGTCTAACGAACAGAACGAAGATAAGATGCTTGAAGAGTATCGAACTTGGTTTAACGCACCTAAAGGTGATGAGCGTAATAGTTTACGTGAACAGTTTCATAACAAGTATTATAATTTATCATACGAAGACGTAGCAGAGCAAGAACAGGCTGCTATGAAAGATAGTCCTATGTTTAATCCGTTTAAACGATTAGACAATGCATTCAGAACAATGTCGATACCCGGCTTAAGCGTAGCTGATTTTGCTATGGATGCAGCTGGTACAGTTTTACCCGGATTTAACAAAGTAGATGACAGATGGGATGAAGTTACTAAACTTGATAACCCAGTAGAACAAAAGGTACGTAAAGTACTTTCTATTGTAATACCTTCTATCTACACAGGTAATGTAGCTACAGGTGCACTTGGTAAAGCTGGACTACTTAGTAAAGCAGTACCATGGTATCAACGTATACTTGCATCCACAGGTGCATACGGTCTCAGCGATGCAGCTCTATTAGGACTTAGTGATGTAGGTGAAGAAGATAATCTTATGCGTACTATGTCTGACACATTTCCAACAGTGTTCGGACCAAAAGGACGTGTACCTATTCCAGATGCGATTAAGACATTAGATAGTGATAGCCCAGCTGTACGTAAGCAGAAGAATATGTATGAAGCTGGACCATTTGCTTTTATGGGTACAATGCTTGGAGCCTTTATAGATCTTAAAGGTGGCAAGAATACCATGGATTGGATGGAGACACTAGATGATACTTCGAGTAACTATAAACAACTTGAGATAGCATTAGGTGCTGACAATGATAAGCTAATTAAGCTACAAGAAATCAACGAAGTACTTGCTACAAAAGCACTTAGCAAACAAAACGAAAACTTATTAATCAACGAAAAACTAAACATAGAGAATGAACTAGGTATAGTTGATAGTGTTGATGATGTGTTTAGAAGATCTGATATATCACAGGCAGAAGAAAGCAGACTAGCTGCAGAACGTAAACTAAACAACCCAGACCAGATGGAATTAGACTATGGTCCTGATGTTGACCTTAGTCCCGGTATTGCAGATGAGTCAGCAGCAGCTAGACAGATACCTCCAGCAGGCAACGTAGCCCGTAACATGGCAGATACTGCTGCAATCAAACAAGGTATATCAGAAGGAGACCCTGCTCCTATAATTACAGAAGCTATGAGAAAGAAAGGACTTATGGTAGGTCCAACCTCTCGTGGTGCTGTAATGGGATTAGCAGAATCAGCTAGAGATGCTGGTAGATTTAATGCTATTGTAGATGGTGTTAGAATCAGTGCAAAAGAAATGAACGCAGCTGCATGGGGTATATATAATGATATCATAGCAGCACAAACTTTAGATGACGTTAGAGAGTTATTCTTAGATAACAGAGATGTTAAGAATCTCATGATGGGTAAGTTTAAAGTAGAAGTTATAAACGAAGATCAAGCAAGAGCTGCGGCATTTGCAATGAGAGATCTTACAGATAGATTCTTAGGTCGTCCAGTTGCAGAGTCATCAGCAAGAGTGATGGATACATTAGGTAGAGAAGCTGCTACTATTGCAGAAGCTGTACAAACTATGGAACCATTTATTGATGATGCTAAAAGCATGGATCTGATTCTTGATAAGCTAGAGTTCTTAATGGATGAGTATGCACTTAACAAGTATATATCTGGTTGGCAGTTACGTAATAAGAACTGGTTTGACCAAGTACCTCCTAAGAATGTAGATGATGCTATCGAAACACTACTAAATGAGTTTCAAGTAGCAGAAAACTCTATACATGCTAAAAATGTCAGATTTACAAAGACACTTAAAAATCTAAAGAAAACAAACCCAGCTGCACTACGACCTCTTGTTGACGCATTCTCACATACTAATGGAGATGTTGATTCACTAGCTAAGTTGTACAAATGGACTGCAGATCAGATCACACCACTCGGTATGATTAAGAGTCCTGACCCTTCACAACTTAACTTGTTTGCAAGAAGTGCGTGGAGTGTAGTATATAATAATGTACTTAGTGGACTATCAGCATTCAGAGCTGGTATAGGTAACGGAGCACAGCTCATTATTAAACCAATTACAGCTGTATTAGGACATGGATTTTATGGACCTCTTGACGGCTTTGAAGGACTTAAACGTACCTTCTATTATAATGGTGCTGTATTTGAAACAAACAGACGGGCTTTGACTGATGCTTTTACAATGATGAAGAAAGCACACAAAGATCCTGACATGATGGTTAAAGCATATCGTAAAGACTTTGTATTTAAAGGTGAGAAAGCATGGGATATTATGGATCAGATGAGACCAGTATACGAACAAGAAGGTAACTGGGGTAGACTGATGCAGCTTGACGGAGCAAGACTTATGAAACAATTAGGTCAAGCACCATTCATGCGTTACGGTATGACAGGTATGGTATTTCCTGACGTGTTTACTACCACACACTTAGCACATAATCTATCACGTGTCAAAGCGTATGATGATGTCTTTAGTGAGTTTGGTTATGCAGACATGACTAAGATCTTTGATGCTGAGAAGAAGCATTATGCTAACTTCTTTGATTCTGATGGACTAATTAACAATGATGTATTACGTAACGTAGCTGGTGAGGTACAGTTAAACCTAGATGATGGTCTAGCTAACTGGATTAACCAAGGTACTAACGCATATCCATTTGTAAAATTCTTGATGATGTTCCCACGTACTAGCAGCAACTATATTAAGAATGCTCTATCGTGGACACCTATAAGTGTAATACCGGGAATTAATAAGTATAGTAAAACTATATATGCTAGAACTGACGATGACATTGCTGCAGCTTTAATGGAGCATGGCATTGATATGGCAAAAGAACCGAATGCTAGAGTATTGTGGGAAAACCTACGAGCTGAGTATACAGGTAGATTGGCGTTCAGTGGACTACTAACTAAATCATTATGGGACTATGCAGTAGCTGGTAACATACGTGGTAATGGTCACTACAACGCATCACGTCGTAACAAAGAACGTACACAGTTAGGATACGAACCAAAGACAGTTAAGATAGGAAACCAGTGGGTAAACTACAAAGGTATTATTGGTGTCGAACACGTGTTAACCATACTAGGTGACATGGCATACTACATGAGTGATATGGATGAGTCACTATTCCAAAACTGGACATCTAAACTTACATGGACTATAGCTGCTACATTCTTGAATGAAACACCACTACAAGGTTTAGAACCACTTATATCAGTTACTAACGGTGACTTGACAGGATGGTCTAGACTTACTGCCAACACACTTAGATCTTTCTTACCACTATCTGGTGGAGCTGGTGTCGTGAGTAATGCTATTACATCATCACAGAAAGATATAGAAGCAGAAGTAGATGAGTACATTAAAAACAGATTACCTTTCTTCTCAAGTCAGTTACCTGAGCAAGTAGATATATGGACAGGTGAGCCGGTTAACGATATAGATAACCCAGTCTTACGTGCACTTAATGCTATTAGCCCAATACAGGTCAGTGGCACTTCAGAGCCTTGGAGACAGTGGTTATTGGAAACAGGCTGGGATGGCCTAGCAATGCTAAACAAGGACTCTACAGGGTCATACGAGTACACTCCACAAGAACGTGAGCTTATTAATAAATATATAGGTGAACAGAAGATGTGGAAACAGCTAGATAGACTTAGGAAATCTAAGAGATATGCTGAAGAGGTACGATTACTTAAATTACACCGTTCTACAAATGCAGATTTTAAGAACGACAGAATTAAAATACAAACTAAAAAACTTCCTATATTTAAGGAGATAAATACTATTGTAAGAAATGCACAGAAACAAGCAGAAATCAGACTACTAAGAGAAAGACCTGATATTGCAAATGTGGTACTCACACAGCAAGCAGTCGATCAAGCTATGTCTGAAGGTAATGTTGACCGTGCAGCAGAATTACAGAAAAAAGATCTAGACACCCAAAATTTATTAAACATGAGTAAATAACACGCAATGGCTGTTACACAAAATTCCTATACAGGTACGGGATCTCAGACCACCTTCTCGTTTACATTTCCATATCTTAAGGCATCAGACATCAAAGCAAGTCTTGATGCGGTTGGCACTACGGCTTTTACATTGCCTACAGCGACAACCTTACAATTTAATACTGCTCCAGCTAATGGAGTTAAAATCAAAATATTTAGAGAAACAGCCACCGATAACTTAACAGCAACATTCTATGCTGGTTCAGCTATAAAGTCTGAAGATCTGAATGAAAACTTTACACAAAACTTATATAGTACTCAAGAAGTAGGTTCACGATACATAAGTAACCTTGGTGGTACTATGGTAGGTAACTTCGGCTTAGGAGAAGATTCTGATATAGTATTTGAAGGATCATCAGATAATGCTAACGAAACAACTATAACAGTAGCTGACCCTACAGCTGATAGAACAATTACATTTCCTAACGTATCTGGTAATGTAGTTACAACAGGAGATACAGGTACAGTTACATCTACTATGTTAGCTGACGGCACAATCGTCGCAGCTGACTTAGCTAGTAATGCTGTAACTACTGCAAAGATAACAGACGGTAATGTCACAACTGCTAAGATAGGAGCAGATGCAGTTACTGGTGCTAAGATAGCTGATGACCAAATCAACTCTGAGCATTATGTAGATGCATCTATTGATACTGCACATATAGCAGACAGTCAGATTACAAATGCAAAGATGGCTGATAACTCAGTCAATACTGCAGAACTTGTAGACGATGCTGTGACAGCGGCTAAACTCGCATCTAACTCAGTTGTATCTGCAAGTATCGTAGATGGTACTATCGTTACAGGTGATATAGCTAACAATGCTATCACGAATGCTAAGATGGCAGATGACTCAGTTGGAGCTGCAGAGCTAGTTGATACCTCTGTAGGTACAGCTGCTCTTGCATCGAATG
>PAHB01000029.1 GCA_002704665.1 Pseudomonadota bacterium | reverse complement strand
TCTATAGTGTCCTCTAATAACTGTTTGTCTTGAAGATCCCCTACAACTAAATCTCCCCACTTTACAAATTCTCTATATCCGTGCTCTAAATTATCAAAGACGACTGGCTCAAAACCTTCGACAGAAAGCCTTTTACACGCATGAGACCCAATATAGCCTGCTCCGCCCGTAACCAATACCGTACTCAAAATAACCCTGTTCCATTCAATTTACTTTTGAAATATTCTATTGTCTTCAGGAGCCCATCTCTCAAAGGGACTTCCGGCTGCCATTTAAGTATGTTACTTGCCAACGAAATATCAGGCCTCCTTCTAGTAGGATCGTCTTGCGGCAAGTCTCGGAATTCAATAGGAGAAGAAGACCCTGTTAGTTTGATCACTAAATTTGCCAACTCAAGAACTGTAAATTCTCCAGGGTTTCCTAAATTAATCGGTCCTTTTACCGAAGATTCGGAAACCATCATCCGAACAAAACCCTCAACTAGATCATCAACATAGCAAAAAGACCTTGTTTGACTCCCATCACCAAATATCGTTAGCGGCTCCTGGTTGAGCGCTTGAACTACAAAGCCAGAAACCACTCTACCGTCCTCCAATGACATCCTTGGACCGTAAGTGTTGAAAATCCTTACAACTTTAATATCAACATCATACTTTCTCGCGAAATCGAAGAAGAGCGTTTCTGCTCCTCGTTTGCCTTCATCGTAGCAAGCTCTGATTCCTATTGGATTAACGTTGCCAAAGTATCCCTCTTTCTGCGGATGCTCTTTTGGATCGCCATATATTTCGCTGGTAGACGCTTGCAATATTTTTGCGCCCTGCGCGCGTGCAAGGTCTAAAAGGTTGATCGCGCCAGTTACACTGGTTTTAAAAGTATTAATTGGGTCCTTTTGGTAGTGGATCGGCGATGCCGGACAGGCCAGATTGTATATTTCGTCACAACGCACCTCGATCGGCGTGATAATGTCGTGATTGATAAAAGAAAAACTAGCATTTTCAAGCAAATGCTGAACATTCTCTTCTGACCCAGTCGAGCAATTATCTAAACATATTACTTCACTGCCGCGTGCCAGAAGCGCTTCGCAGAGGTGAGACCCTAAAAATCCGGCGCCGCCTGTAACCAATATTCGGCTCATAAAAACACTCTACACTTAGTGGTAAGATCTATAGACGCTATCAAAGATGGACAAATAGGTATCTCGATTTGCTATCACGGAATAATTTTTTAGGACGGTTTGTCTTCCTGCTTCTCCCAGCCTTCTTCTAAGGTCACAGTCCCTGATCAATGACTCAATCGCAGAATACCAATCTTCATCAGTTTTTACTAAAACTCCATTTTCAAGACTTTTGATGATTCTGAAGTTCGTACCAATTGCCGATGCTACTGTAGGTATACCTAAAGCCATATATTGAAGGGCTTTTAATCCGCTTTTCCCGTAGACCCAAGGATCATCTGGGATGGGGTAAAGGCCAATGTCTATCTTCTGTAAATCCGAAACTTCGTTATCTAAGTTCCATGCATGAGCTTCGCACACTATTCCTTCCATCTGAAAGCTCTTATCTCCTATTACCAATAACTTGATGTTGTACTTATCGGCCAATTTAGGAAGCACATCAGATAAAAGCTTAAGGTAGTTGCTCGTACTATGGCTGCCAGTCCAACCCAAAACTATGGGATCGTCAGCCGAGTTTTTATATCTATTCACCGGTTGGTAATCGTCTGTATTTATGGTTGATGAGATGTCTGTAGTTTGATGATTGAATTTCCTGGCGTAGTCGTCCAAGTATGGGGTGCAGGTGATCACGTGTTTTGCCTTCATGATGAGGAATTTCATCTTGGTTCGGCCCTTCAAAAGAGTCGCTATTCTATTAACGCTATGTTCTTCCTTTAAAAAGACCATATCATCAATATCGTAGATCAGTTTCTTATTGGCTATAGACAGAAGGAGTTCGAAAAAAGGTGGCCCAAACGGGGTGACGTACAAAAAAACAAAAACACCGTCATAAAATGGAGCTCGAAGAAGATCATATACACGCTTGAAGTATCCGAAAATAGTCCCGAGGATTTTAGAAAAAATGAATCCGTTCTTGTAAAGAATAGACTGCATTTTTTCCGACATAAATGGAGAAACAGTGATCGAGTAGCCAGAATTCCGCAGATAATCAAAATACTGCTCATACTTAAGTCGTTGGCCCGGAGCCACATTTTCCGGATGTGGACATAGGAGCAAAATCGATTTTTGACCTGTCAGTGGCTCTGGTGACATAACATACTCACACCGACTTACGCTGCGGATTTTAGAGCCGAGATTCTAGTTTATAACATTCGTTAAATCCAGCCCTGCCTAGTCAATTACCTGATAAGAACTATAGAAAACTATAAATGCTTAATTTAATAAACGATGTACAATAGCTCCAGAGGATTTAGGGATGCAAAATGCAGGGCCATACATCTAATTTGCAGCTTTTAAAAAAACAACTGGATAGGACTTTTAAAAAAGAGAAAGATCGACAAAAAGCACATGCGACAAGCTCGAAGATTCTTGAAGATCTATCGACCAATAACACTCTCCTTGGTGAAATTCTTAGATCGAACCTCAATAAAAGGAACTTTTTTAGTCAGGAGCATTATCCGGTATTGGCCTTTCCTATTTGCGCGAGTGAACACTATGAGCTGATAGCCAATGTTTGGATACCCTTAGCATCTAAGTCTACTGAGTATTCGACAAAATCTATTCATCACCATGGCCCTATGCTGCTCACAACAGTCACTGCTTTTGGTCCAGGATACTTTCACTATCTTTTTGATCGCCCAGTTAGAGACGAATCTGAATCAAATGTATTCAGCATGAAGGTTTTAGCTGCGAACCAACACGAAAGATCAACCAGCCTTTTTGTAGATCAGTACTTACCTCATTGTCCAATGTATCCGGAGAAACTCAGTATCACATACGCTCTTTGGAGTAACTCAATTCAAAAACAATTGCTATCCAGGGTTAAAAGACTGCCTTTCCTGCGCCAGCACTCCACTTTACTGAGGCAAATAGGAAAAAAAATCGGTCTGACTAAAGCCTTGGATTTGAAGCTAGAAACTTACCTGGATTACTATCCTGCTAATGACCACTTTTGTGGTGTGAAAGAGAGAGAGGAAGTAGAATTTAAAAAAGGCCCTATCCCCGACAGAGCAAGTTCAATAATAAATCTTCTTCAAGAAACAAAAAACGAAGATTTACTTAGCCTTTGCGAAAAAGATTTGCTTGCTAACCAATCATTGGGCGAGCAAATCAAAGAGAGATGTCTAAACCTAGTATCGAAGGCCAAGGCGGGAACAGAAATCGAATCTAGAATTTCAGATGGCGTCCATTTTGGATTCGAGAAGGCCAACTTCACTCACGATCAAATTAAAGCGTCACTGTAAATAGAGTTTGAAATACTACTAGGGCAATTTAGACATGCTGCGAACAATCGTAAAACTCTTACTATCCCCCATCAAAAAAACTGTCTTTTATGAAGAAATACAAGCTTGGTCAATGTCCCGAGATATTCTTTCAGGACGATTTTCAGAGCCAGAATTAGAGCTACTTGAATACGCCGTCAAGAAAAATGAGATCGTTATAGATGTTGGGGCTAATTTCGGAATGTACACATATCCCCTTTCTAAAATTGTGGGTGACAGTGGAAGAGTTTTCGCATACGAGCCAATTCCCTTTACCTTTAGAACCCTAACAAAAATCATAAGAAAGCTCTCTATCAGATCAGTGTCATTGAGCAACAAAGCTGTAAGCGATAAACGAGGTAAAGTTACCTTTGCTGTTCCACTGCAAACCTCCGGGCAACTAATGGCTGGCCAAGCACATTTCGTCAACAGAAATGACGATCATCCTGGCAAAGAGACTCAGGTCCGATGGAAGCATTTGACTTCTCTAACATGTGAAACGATTACTTTAGATGAGGATATCGACGCGTCATTGGACGTATCTTTTATAAAAATCGATATTGAGGGAGCCGAATACTTTGCTTTCAAGGGCGCAACCAGAATAATAAAAAACAGCACCCCTTCGATATTAATTGAAATCAATCCTTGGTTTTTGGATGGATTCGAAATTACCTTAGATGACCTGGTAGGCCCCTTTTATAAATTAGGATACGAACTTTTTAGGTATCAATCTCAAAAACTTAGAAAGATGACAGCTAGTGAGGAGATTGTCGAAGACAATTATCTTCTAATTCATCCAAAGTATTTAGAGCGATTTACAGACTTATTGTGATGTAGATTTATTTTTTATATAGGCATGCTGACACAAAATTAGGAACAAACTGAATAGAAAACTTAAGCCTGTTATCCACATACAAATGACCGCGCGTTTCGGAGACACCTTCACGATATTAACGATTGGCGGTTCTATCATATCAAAAACATAATCTGAATCGGCATATGCCAACATTAAGGTTCTTGTTTGATCTTCTATTAATCTACCGAACACCGAATTCAAACTGACTAAAGAATTTTTACCTAACTGTTCATTTAAGAATTTAATAGAACTCTCAGCCTTTTTTATATCTCGATTTCGAATTTCAGAGTCTATCGACGACACGATTCTCTCTACCCATTTTTGAGCTACGAAAGGAGAAAGATGCTGGATTGATACTAAAACAAAATTAGAGTACTGCTGCTGGTTTACCGAATACTTTCCCCTAAAGTTTCTGTAAGCCTCATTCAGGGCAAAGCCAGCCTCACCAAACCCAACCCCATCATTTGAAGCTTCTAAAAGTTGGTTTCTAATAGACTCGTTATACGAATACGAGTTTGTTTCACTATCCCATTCTGTCACTGCAAGTAACTCAATCATTAAGTCGACGTCCGTGAAAAAATATTTTTTGAAAAATTCTCTGGAATTCATTGTCGCCAATATATAATAGTCATCGTTGCCAACGTCTGAGCCTAGACTAATACCTGCCATCTGAGCTAATCCAGCATAGGATCCTGCTATTTCGCTCAATCGATCTTGTGTATTATTTTTTGAGGCTAAAAGTGTCTCAGAGCTATAAGTGTTGGGTATCGATAAAGAATAAAAAACTGAAAAAACAGCTCCAAGTCCAGTGCAAACAACTAACCAAACTTTTCTTTTTAGAATTACCTCAAATAACTCTTTAAAATCTAAAAGAACATCATCTTGAGATTCATCGGACCTCGACTTCAACTCTAACCCCCTATTGTTTAATTAAATTTATTTGGCTAATTGATTTGATCAATTACTTCCGAACTCTTTTAGATACCAAGACAGCGACTCTTTCAATCCGTTTTCAATATCGTGCGTTGGTTCATAATGAAGGTATTCCTTAGCCTTCGAAATGTCGGCCAAAGAATGCAGTACATCACCAGGCCTAAAGTCAACGTATTTAGGCGAACCAATCTCCATCTCTATCATGGCTGAAATTTTCTGGGCCAAATGGTTGTACAATTCATTGAGGGAAGTCTGAGCACCGAACGCGATATTGTAAACTTGTTGATCACAATCTGGCCAACTAATAAGTGAGGCGCGTATATTTGCCTGGATCACGTTTTCTATATAACAGAAGTCTCTGGTGGTCTGGCCATCTCCATTTATCACAACCTCATCGGCCAATAACATCGATTTTATCCATTTAGGAATCACCGCAGCATATGCTCCATTTGGGTCCTGCCGCTTTCCGAAAACGTTGAAATAGCGCAAGCCAATACACTGCGTACCGAAAGAACGATTAAACACGTCTGCGTATAGTTCATTACAAAGTTTCGTTACAGCATATGGCGACAATGGTTTTCCAATATTCTCCTCTTTCTTCGGGATAATGGGATGGTCACCGTACGTGGAGCTGCTCGCCGCGTAGACAATTCGCTTAACACTATTTTGTCTGGATTGGTCCAGAACATTCAGAAACCCAGAAATATTTACAGCATTCGTCGTTAAAGGATCTTCCATACTTCGCGGAACCGAACCCAGTGCCGCCTGATGAAGAACTATATCCAAACCATTTTTAACCCCTTTGGAGTTTTCCGAAAGCCAAACCGCAGTCTCCTTTGAGAAGCAGAGCTCAATGTCCGAAACGTTCCTTATGTCTCCGGTTATAAGTTTGAAATTTCCGCGATACTTGGTAGGTACTGCCGAAAGAGCCTCGTCTATATTTTTCCTAAATCCCGTCGAAAAATTATCTATACCAACCACTAACTGTCCCTGATGAAGCAAAGCCTCTAAAAGGTTACTTCCGATAAATCCCGCAACGCCCGTAATCAACCAAGCAGTCAACCCATTCTCAACTTCTTTAATCAATTTAATACTCTTATCAATCAATGAATTTAAAGACGCATATCCGATTGGTTCTTAGGAAGCACGTATTTAAGGTCGCAAATGAAAACGTCTTTTTTGCCTAGTGCCCGTATCCATTCGTGCCCCTTCCGAACATATTCTTTATGCTTGACTGCTAGAACTATAACATCGTATAAATTTTTTACTGGATCATCCAAAAGGTCAATGCCGAACTCTTTCTCTACTTCAGAACTATTTGCGTAGGGATCATGAATATCCACTAAAAAACCATTGCTTTCGAGAGCTACTAACATATCAAAAACCTTAGAGTTCCTTATGTCAGGACAATCCTCTTTAAAGGTCGCCCCCAAAATAAGTAATCTTCGTTTCTTTTGTTCTCCACGATTTTTTTCCACTAACTGCGAAATCTTATCAGCGATAAATTGAGCCATTTCATCGTTAATCCTTCGTCCAGACAGAATCACCTGGGGATCATAGCCAGCCTTTTGCGCTCTGTGTGTCAAATAATAGGGGTCAACGCCAATACAATGCCCACCAACTAATCCAGGCCTAAAAGGTATAAAATTCCATTTAGTACCCGCAGCTATCAATGTTTCTTCAGTATCAATATCTAACAGAGAAAATATCTTGGAAAGTTCGTTTACCAATGCGATGTTCAAATCACGCTGTGTATTTTCAATAACCTTTGCAGCCTCCGCGACCTTGATTTTAGAAACTCTATGGACCCCAGCTTTGATTATTTGGCAATAAACTTCTTCAATTATATCTAGCACATGGCCATTAGAACCCGAAACCACTTTTACTATATCTGGCAACCTATGATCTTTATCTCCTGGATTTATCCTCTCCGGAGAATATCCGCAAAAGAAATCCTCGTTGTATTTTAAACCAGACACACTTTCTAGGATGGGAACACAATGATCTTCAGTTACCCCTGGATAAACAGTAGATTCATAAACCACAATATTTCCAACTGTCAAGATTTCGCCAATCGACTTGGAAGCCGCTGAGATCGCAGTCAAATCTGGTTCTTTTGCATCATCTATAGGAGTTGGAACGGTAATAATATAGAAATCACAATCAGCAATATCATTGAGCTCACTAACGAGTTCCAAATTCTTGGACACGTACTCAAGCTCCGAATTCTCGACCTCTCCAGTCTTATCACTAAAATTCCGGAGACCGTCAACCCGACCGACATCCACATCATACCCCGTCACTTTATGGTATTTTGCGAACTCAACAGCCAGCGGAAGACCAACATAACCCAAACCTACTACTGCTATTTTACGTTGATTATTCATCTATAACCTCAGCTCAAAATGATCTGCACTGTGCACACCCCTTTAAAGCATATCCTAAAAACCTTTTCACTTTTCGATTCCCGACAATATTGTCCTAGGCTAACGTAGAATTATCGCGACAAAGCAACAGCCGCAAAAAGATATACGAACAACAAAGCAGAACGAAACAAAAAAACCACAAAGAACTATCCATGGTCATTGGAAAGATAATAGCGAGGAGGAAAGGTACGACGGAAAAAAAGGCTGCAATCAGAACACCGGTGAGAGAATTGGATAGCAACGGACCAAATCCCTTTTCTAAAAAATATCTGTTTAAACCATTGTGTAAATGATTGTTGTCTGCGACATAAACTTCCACATTCTTCACCAATCTGTAAAGCACCGAATAGACAATTTCAAAACATGGATAACTTAATATGCTTGCAAACAACCAAATAGATAACGAATAAGAGTTGTAAAGGTCAAAACTACAAAGTACCGCGAGAGAAGAAAAAGAATAAGACCCAAAATCACCAAGAAAGATCCGACCCGTCATTATGTTAAAAAGTAAGAAAGTCAAAAGGCTAAGAATCAAGGTCCAGTAGATAAGATTCTTGGTTAACGCGAATCCTACCCCAAAGATTGAAAGCAAAATAACTGCTAAGAGGCCGTTAGCACCATCTGCTATGTTACCTGCATTTGTAAAGCCCACCAATAGCACGACAGAGCCCAGACCGATCAGAATGGGATTTTCAATAACGAGAAAATAAACGCCAAAATCAATTTCTTTTGGCAGGTATAAAGGAAATAGAGCAAAGCCTAAAGTAGCAACTAAGAATAATAGAAAAAGTCTTATTAATGGACTAATGTCCCGATTCAAATCCTCGAATAGTCCTACACAACCAATAAGGATCGCTATCCACTCGTATCCTAGCAAAGCTCTATGAAGGTACCCGTATTGAGGCACACCGATGGGTTCAATGGTTAAGCTCACCAAATAGTAAAGATAGGCAGAAACAAAGACTGCTAAACCACCTAACCTAGAAGAATTTCTATGAGAAATTCCATGTTTGTCGCTTAGATCAATTCCAAACTCTTTTCTAGAAAGCCAAATCAAAATGCATAACGTTAGAACCCCTAGCATGCCACCAAGCAAACTAACAGCAAAAAACAAGAACAGCATAACAAGCAGGTCAGATCGCGAATGCGCTTTCTGCGGATTAACGTCATTCATAGACAAAAATCTGCTTAGTTGTTGTCACGCTTAATTTCTTTAGACATCGGCTTTGACATCAGTCAATCGCAAACAAGAGCGCCAATGAACTAACTCCTTGATATGCGATTTGAGTAATTATAGCTAGATCGTCAAAGCTGCCTTCGTGATAAAATTTTGGAGGAACAACAATGACAGCTCCAGGTTTTAGGGTGTCATCCTTTTCCCCAAATTCTAAATATTTGACCCTTAAGCTTCTTCTGGCTTTGTGAGTCTCACCATTCGGATTCACAAAAAAAACTGCTCTATGGTTAGCTATCTCTGTAGCACCACCGGCTAATCCTAAATAATCTTTTACGCTTTTGTTTTCAGAAAAGACAAAATCACCAGAACGATATACCTCACCAACCACAGTGATTTTATTTGTTATTATGGGAACATGAATCCTGTCACCATCCGATAAATAAACATCCTTACCGAAATCACCCTTAACCGCACTTAAAGGATCCACCGCAACTCTACCCTTTATATTCAGCAAAATAGACTCATCGAACTCTATTACTTTCTTCTCTACTTGTGGACGTTGAGAGAAAGCGCTTTCGACCTCCTGAGGCTTAGTATGTTTGCCTTTATTAGAGATCTGCAAAAGTCTTTCAAATTCCTGGATTTGATTTTTCCGCGCCTTTTCAGAATAGTATATAAGCCCTTCTAAGTAGCCGCTTCTTTTAACGCCTCCGGCTCTAGCCATCAGATCGGCAAGGGTATCTCCTTGCGTAATTCTATAAGTGCCGGGGTCTTTCACCTCTCCGGAAATAACCACCATTCCTGGTTTCTGCCAATTGGATAGATAACTAAACCTAACAATATCTCCCCTCTCCAACGAAACCACCTCACCGATTTCTTCTTGAGGTAATTTTAACTTCACAATGCTGTTTTGAATTCTGCCCTTATCAGTAACCTTTAGCTTTGATATTTCAGCAGTTCTAATATTAGCCCCTTCCTTCCAACCGCCTGCCAAACGCACTAATAAACTAAGATCTGTAGAATTTAGCAATGGATACTGCCCTGGATCTCGGACAGCACCATATACTTCAACTATAAGTGCTTGCTCCCCATCACTATTTTGGTTTTTAAGCTCAACCAAAATATCGTCCAATATATTTCTTCTCGAATTTATCTCATGCTTTTTATTTTCCAAATATAGTCGGAAACTATTTCGATCAGTTAGGTAGCGCTCATTTTTAACATTTGCCCGCACACCTCGAATTGCATGTTGACTAGTTCTTGACTCAAAAGACTCTCCGGTGGTCGAAGTTTCTTCGAAGTCGTTTTCTTCATAAATCTCTCCAGCCAAACGAAGCCATTTATCTTTTACCGGCTCAGGGATTCTCCTAATTAGATTCAATTGATCTTCCAATTGAAGAGATCTTTCTAACACTGTCTCATCAACACGAGGTAAAACAATAATCGAATCTGACGGATTGAGGTAAGGGTTCAGGTCATTTTGAGTGCTAACAAGAGCTTTTTGGATATCAACAGGAATAACAGATTCAATTCTATCGGTCGAGTCTCGCCTAAGAATCAACCCAACATCCAGGTCTGCAGTGGGTTTCAATGTCCTATTAATATTTCCCAAAACCGTTGAAAATTGCATTTCTGATTCCCAGCCAATGTATCCCTCATTTACGAAGTCACCAATCAACTCTATGGAATTTCGTACGTCCTCGTTAAGTATGCCAACTTCTAACCGATCTCCATCGGAAAGAACGTAATGATTAACCGAAGCGCTATCAAGATTCAGATTAATTACCTTTCTAGATCCGAGTTCATAATCAATACGATTCAATATGAGTGAGGTCTGATCAGAACCAGGCTCAAACCCTCCAGCCATCTCGATAAAGTCTGTTAAGCTTTCTTCTTTCTTAATCTCAAATCGAGCACTTCGCCTGAAACCCTTTGCTGCAGCAACTTCGACTGACTTTAAGGGAACAAAAACAACATCCCCGTTTTGTAGCCTTATGTCTCCCTTGTTATCCCCTTTCAACAAGAGACTATATAAGTCAAAAACTCCCACAGTTTTACCTGCTCGTTTAATCGAAACATTTCTGTATGTACCGAGCTCACTTATCCCACCACATAGATATAAAGCCTGTAGAACCGTAGTAAACGAAGAAACAGCGTAACTTCCCGGCACATCGACTTCACCTGAAATGAAGATATTCATTCTTTTTAGACGACCCATCGAAACTTTAACGTCACTTGTTATCAGGGAGGCTCTAACACGATCTTTAATTCTTTTAGAGGCTTGATCAAAGGTTAGACCAAGAACGTTAACGGAACCGATATCCGGGATATCTATGTCACCATCTCGCCCCACTTCAATTTCATCTTTCGAGGAATTACTACCTAATATTAAAAGTCTTATTGAATCACCAACGCCTAAAACATAGTTACTTGGCACTGAAATTCCGTCAACAGGAACAAAGGAAACATCTGTTGCATTAAAAATATGAGCGCCAAAACGGGGAAGATCATCACGCAATTTTTCCTGAGCGTATCTATTTCCTGACTGATCTTCTGAAAGAATCTTTCCTTCATCGCCTGACCTCTGTTTCAAAGGCAATACCGCTCTGCCTAAAACCTCATCTCGACTTGCACCGCCATTCGCTTCGATTTCTGAAATATCAATGCCATATTGCCTAGCTAACGAGTTCCTTTGCGACTTTGGCATAGTCGCCAACGCCTCCTTTAAGCCCATCTGACTAACATTTTGCTGAGCAAGCGGCTCCTTCTGCCCTACGAGAAAAATCAAAACAATGAATAATGTGCGGCGCCAAAAAATCACCATGTAAAAACTCCAAAAGAAAAACGAACCTGAGATTGTATTCATAAGAATATCCAGGTTCAGCTACTAAAGGCACTATCCTAAGATGTTGCTAGCATAACATTAAAAGTTCATCTCTCAACAACAAGGGCTTTATCGGTAACTGCGACTGCTTAACCGCTACATGGGCCTAAGAAAAAAATACTCTTTGTTGGGGTAAAGCATAAATCTTAGCTCAACAATAGCTCCTTCGGCATTGACGGTGATTCGATTTGTAAATTCTTGTTCAGCAAAAACGCAAAGCTCTCTATAAATAATCCCTTCATCAGGAAAAGCCGCAGATTTCTCCCAATCTGAGCAATTAGCGACCAACTCTGTTTCTTTGAAAAAGTAGGACTTTAGTCCTTTAACTGAGGTAATCCTTACAGCCTCCACTTCCTCAGAAATATTCTCAACATCAGTTACATTCCAACCGTCGAAACGAATCAAAAGACCCTCTTCATTAGCAAACCATACCTCTTCTTTAACATTTATCGGATAAACTGGTTCATAAATATTTTCCGAGGAAAGATACCAGTCAGCCACTGGCCCCTGGCCCTTAGACGGAACTAAAGACATCAAAAAATTCAATTGGTTCGAACGAAAGGTGCAACCAGAGAACAGGCCCCAGATCAAAAAGCTCAAGATTATGTTTGATGTTTTTATATTCAAGGGTGCATCAACTGTTTATTAGACGCTAAACCGTCATAACGGACATTTCTTCTCTCAAACCATAAGGTACTGGAAAAATTGTCGAGTCGCCGGCCCCCATCCCGTTCCGTCGGCCTCATTATGGTTGAATATGAAGCCTTAGAGTTACCAGGAAGAAGCGAATTAAAAGGAATCTTGAAATATAGCCCCTTGTCAAAACTTCCTTCTCCGAACAACTTAGCAGGAACATTAGTCCGGGTAAAAAACGCACCGATAGAAAAACCGTTATCGAAAGTTCTTCGAGCCTCAAAAGTATATCCATCATCTTTAGCAAGATATCTTCCGGCATGTAGAGCTATATCAAAGTTGTAAAATGGTGTTGCATAATAAAACGAGAGATATCTAGTGGTGGTTTCATAGTCCATATGTTTAAACGTTTTGTCGTAATCTCTCTTCTTCAGCACATTAGTGGTAAAACCTATCGCCCATCGTTTCCGATAAGGCTCATAAAGTATTTCGCCTCCTAGTCCCGAAAACATCTCTTCAAGCAAACCTACATACAATCTGTAATGAAGCTCCGGTGACCAACTATTCCTATTTTCCAAAAACAGAGAATCGATACCTGATGCGCCTCTAGTCAAATAATAGTTAACTTCAGTTCGCACATGTGGCAAGTCGGAATTTGGTCCTCT
>PAHB01000028.1 GCA_002704665.1 Pseudomonadota bacterium | reverse complement strand
TTCGAAATATTTGTTCTTTTTGAATACTTTGTTAATTTATCCTTGTTTTATTTTTATTCTTACTATTAGTTATAAAAAAGCCAAAGCCGGAGAAGTACTTTTTAAGTATTTTCTTTGTGCATTTGTCCTCTACCTTTTAGTTCGAACAATTTTCCTAACAGTCTTCCTTGGGTTCGATTCACCTATTAAATATTTGCCGGATAATAGATACACAATTGTATTGAATGACCCTCGTATTTTCCAAGGTGTGGCAGTAGCTGTTGAGGCTGTGCTGATGTCATTAATACTAGTAGTCAGAACGAAACTAATACAGGAAAAGCTCAATAAAAACATTAGTGAGCAGGCTGTAATAGCAGAAAGACAACAAAAGGTATTAGAGGAGACCGTGAAAGATAAAACCAGCGAACTTGTCCAAAAGAGTAATTCATTGGAGAAAATTTCAAATAAATTAGCAAAATATATCCCGCCTCAAATTCACAACGCACTTTTTTCTGGAGAATATGACGCGGAGATCGCCACTAGACGAAAAAAGCTGACTGTCTTCTTTTCTGATATAAAAGAATTTACGTCTACATCTGAGAACTTACAACCCGAGGATCTCACAAAATATCTCAATGAATATTTTTCAGAAATGACGGATATCGCAATTCGTCGAGGGGCAACCATTGATAAGTACATAGGGGATGCCATGATGGTTTTTTTTGGTGATCCAGAAACCCAAGGTGAAAAAAAAGACGCAAAAGCTTGTGTAGATATGGCGTTGGAGATGCAAGAGCGATTGACCCAGCTACAGCAAAAATGGAAAAAATCCGGATTTTCAGAGCCTTTCCAAGTTAGAATGGGCATAAATACAGGGTACTGCAATGTAGGTAACTTTGGTAGTGATCAACGGCTTACTTACACAATTATCGGTGGCGAGGTTAATATAGCAGCTAGATTAGAGAAAGCCGCTAATCCGGGAGGGATATTAATAAGTTATGAGACATATGCGCATGTACAGGAAAACATTATAGTTAAGGAGTTGGATTCGATAAAAATGAAGGGGATCAGTCGGGATATTAAAGTGTTTTCAGTTGTTGAGAAAAGAAATGCAGTTGGGATTAAGAAAAATGAAATTAAGAGTCAACCGTCTAAGCAAGAATTATCAGAAATAGAGAGAATAAAAAAAGATATAGGACGGATAGATAATAACCTGTATGAATTGAACAAAAACATGGAAAAGCTTCTAAAAAAACTCTAATCATGGGTTTGCTGAAGCCGAACTAAATACACCCCGTATCAGGAAATGAGAAAGCAACGATGGGAAAGTCAAAAAGCTGGACACCGTCTCAAAGAGCTGAAATGACTTGGTAGACTTGTTGGGATTTTTAAATAACACCCAAAAGTCACATTAGTATAGCAACTAACAAACCGAAGAGCTCGAGGAGAGGCTAAATGAGAAGCTCAATAAAGTTCTATGCCACCAAGTTTCCTTAAATCATTATAATATATGCAAATTTAATAAAAACCTTTTTTAAGTTCTCGTAAATAATAGGTTTCAGAGAAAATTCCTTTAAAGCGAAAGTAACATTATGAAAAATTTAAAAGATCAAATTAAGTTTCCTTGTGGTTTGTCTATGAAAAATAGATTCATGCTTGCTCCATTAACTAATAAGCAGAGCCATGAAAATGGAGTACTATCGGATGATGAATTTAATTGGTTAACGATGAGAGCCAAAGGAAATTTTGGGCTAACAATGTCTTGCGCTTCCCATGTTCAAGCTATTGGCAAAGGATTTCCAGGCCAATTAGGAATTTTTGGTGATCAACACATAGAAGGATTAAAAAGATTAACTGACGAAATTAAATCTCATGAAAGTTTAGCCGTTGCACAATTACATCACGCTGGAATGAGGTCACCCGAGGGTATTATAGGTAAACAGCCTGTCTGTCCTTCAGACGATGAGAAGACTAACTCAAGGGCCTTAACGCTTGATGAGGTCAAAAGATTAAGAGATGACTTTATTGAAGCCGGAGTTCGAGCAAAAAAAGCAGGGTATGAAGGTGCAGAAATTCATGGAGCTCATGGCTATATTTTATGTCAATTTTTAAGTTCTGATATCAATAAAAGAGATGATGAATACGGAGGAAGCTTAGAAAATAGATCCAGAATTATTTTTGAGATAGTTGATGGCATCAGAGATAAATGCGGTTCTGAATTTTTACTAGGGGTTAGATTATCTGCAGAGAGGTTTAGAATTAAATTGGGAGAAACAAAGAAAGTATGTAAACAACTTATCGATACTAACAAAATAGATTTTTTAGATATGTCACTTTGGGATTCGTTCAAAGAACCTGAAGAGGAAGAGCATAAAGGAAAGAATTTACTTGAGCATTTTACAGAACTGGATTTTAAAGATGTTCAGTTAACAGTAGCGGGAAACATTAGATCAGGTGAAAATGTACATGAAGTTCTTAATAATAAAGTTGATTTTGTAACCATCGGAAGGGCAGCTATCCTCCATCATGATTTTCCTGAAAGAGTGATGGAAAATCCCGATTTTGAACCCATTGAACTTCCAGCTCCTAGATCTCATTTAATCCAAGAGGGGCTAAGCGAGAAATTTATAGAATATATGGGAACTTGGGCTGGTTTTGTGGGTGAATGAAAGAGTTTAACTAACTTTTGAAATCTTCGAAAGACGGATTGAGTATTCGTAAGATTGCAGATAAGTTAAAATCAACAACGGGATAGGGTTAAGTTCAGATGGTTTTAAAAACTACCGTGATGTTCAATTTTTGGCGGTCCATTAATCTAATTACTGTCGAACAATAATAACTAATGCCAACCATATTGTGAAAGCACCTCCCCAAACAATGGGTATTGGATATCCATATTCCAAACCGCTAATCCTATTTTTAAATTACTGAGAGGTCGTCCAGGTATATTCAAATATTGTTTTAAGGCGGCATCAAAATGAGATCTCGCTCTATCTAAATTACCTAACTGGTGATGAGCCATCCCTATTTGGATATTCCACCAGTGGAAATCAGGAGTTGGAACCTGTTCAAATATTGCTAACTGCTTATCCCATTCAGCAGTTTCTAGATAGTAATTTCCCAATCCATAATTATCAAAAGTCATAGAACTAATAGCGTCCAAATCGTGCGCCTTCAAAGCCAGCTCATATCCCCAATCTAGGCGTTTGCATGCTCTATCGTCAATACTAAATTTAGCCTTAATAGCTTGAGGTTTTTTACAGCCGGCACCAGACTCAACTACCAGATAGGAGAGATGACCTACAGTGTAAGCATCTCGCGGGGCCAATTCGAATGCCCGCCTCGCATTTACCATCATAGGCTCCCAGTCTCTTTCGTAAAAGTGGAGCTCTGCTCGCGTGGCGTAAGCACGAGCATAGTTTTTATCTATACGAATCGCGTTATCTACCGCATCAAAGGCCTCTGACAGTCCAGCCTTGTCAACCGACTGGAAAAAAGGAACGTAAAGCGAGTATCCCCACGCTAACATATGAGCTAACAAGGCCCATGCCTCTTTGTACTGCGGGTCATCTATTACCGATTTGCGCAAGCAATCAACCCCTTGAGCGTGCAATTGTGGACTTAAAACCTTGAAGTATTGCCCTCTAACAAAATTAACACACTCATAGGCTGTTAGATCTTTGGTTCCTGACGTAGAAACATTCTTTACAACTTCCTGAGCAAGCACAGCTCCGTTACCTACTAGTGCGTCAATCACATGGCCAACAATCTCATCTTGAAGCGAGAAAATATTAACCGCTGTGAATTCTTTATCGTATCTCTCAGACCAGACTGTGCCTAAACTTTTGGTATCCATCAAATTTACCGAAATTCTGATGCTAGCTCCACTTCGTCTGACGCTTCCACTAATAAAATATCGGGTATTGAAGTCTGTAAATAATTGCCTCAAATCCTCTGGTGGATCGGTCAGAGTAATAAGAGTTAAGTTCTTAGAAGCTCGAGCTAGGCCGCCATTAAGATCTTCCGTTAATCCCGTAGCAAAATTTAAAAGTGCTTGGTCCTTGGATCCTGCGTCAAAAGGCGAGATGGCTATTCTTCGAAAATCCGCCTCGCTTTTTACCTCTTTCTCCCCACTTTGAAGTGAATAAATTCCAACGCCGACAACAAGCGTCGCCGCAATAGCAAAATACCTAAATGATTTATTTGATCCCTGAGATTTAAACTTTTTGGGATCCGCTGAACCTGTTGCAATATCAGCAAAATATGCTCGAACCGGTTCCGCTATATTTTTAAGATTTTGGTTACCTTTATCGAAAAACCCACAATTTACTTTGCCCTTAACAACGGAATGTACTATTTCTGAGATGCAGATTCCTCCAGGCGGTGCTATTCCCTCTAATCTGGCTGCTACATTCACTCCGTCTCCGAGAAGATTATCCCCATCTACAACTACATCACCCATGTTGACACCCATTCGGAATTCAAGACCTTGGCCGTTCTCTTCTTTTAAATTATGCCTGGAAATACTGTCTTGGATTTCAAGAGCCGACCTGACTGCCCCCAAAGTACTATTGAATTCAGCCATAAAGGAATCACCAGCCGTGTTAAATATTCTACCCTGGTGAGTTTGAACCGTCTCTTCAACAATCTTTCGGCATGCGTCAAGTTGCCGAACGGTATTCTCCTCATCAGAACTCATTTTCACAGAGTACCCGACAACATCCATTGCGAGAATCGTTAAAGTCTTCCGTTTCCTTTGTGCGTCCGATTCGGACATATTGCTCCCCCAGTTAGTTGGCTAAGTGTCCTTAAAAAGTACAATTATATTATTTTTATCTAATAAATGCAGTTATTAAAGTGTCATTAATAATCCTAAAATCCCCCAAATCGTTTGAGCGGGTTATTAAATATATTATTTTAGCTACTGAAAATAATAAATAGGGGGCACCCCGGGGTGGAGTTGAGTTCAGTTCAGACGGTTTTAGAAACTACTGAGATATTAAGCAGCAAGCGATGCGTATACTGGGTAACCTCGTTTGAGTTGTAATAACTTACAATCTCCCTAGCGTGCTTCTTTGATCATTAAAAGATTAACGGGAAGAGTGAAGCAACTTTCACCATTTTCCATTCGATCGAAAAAGTGATTTTCAAGTTCCCGGAGCATTAGACAATGTTCTTCTGCTGAAAGTACAAAAGACGCATAAAAAAAACCGGCGGTCTCTCGCGCTAATATTTCAGGAGTTGCACTAAAGCTCAAATTAAAAGGACTGATTTTTATATCAAAATCAACAAAAATGTTACCCGCAAGCTCTAGTAATTTGTCTGTTTTTCTTACACGAGCGTCTCCAAGTTCTATTGTTCCGTAGTTAGAATATTTTCTCTGTGCATGCGTATAAATAATATTGTGAATCTCGCGGTACCCTGGAGCACTTTCTCCATCACCATCTACGATAGCAGCGAAGATTCCCTTATGTTTTAGTATACGCTTGACTGTTTTGAGAACCGGAATTATCGGATCCATCAAAGTTAACGCCCAATGGCAAAGGATAACGTCTACTGACATATCTGCGATGAAATCTAAACCTTGCGCCATACTCTGATGCAGTACGATATCCGTTTTAATCAGTCGTTCGCTGGCTAGTTTTAATTCAGCATTACTAATATCGATACCTGCAAAAGAAACTTTACTATCGAAGCGTTTATTACATAAGTCGAGAAGAACTCCACTTCCACAGGCAAGATCAAGGACTTTCGAATGATGATCTTGGTCAATAACATCAGCAAGCAGCTCATAACTATTTTTCCCGTTAGAGTCGCGACACTTCGACGCTAAAGCTTCGGTAAAACCGGCATTTTCCTGATGAATAGCAGTAAGATGATCTTGCAAATCGGAGCTATCCGGTTTTTGTCCATTTTCGACCTGGCGCGTCCAAGCCGAAACGATATTAGAGCGTTGCATTCTAGTTTGCCGGGATCTTCATAAGTCAATAGACTCCTAATTCATCAGAGTTATTGATGAAAATCATTTTGACACATTGTTCAAATTGCCAGATATCACCTGTCAGGCAAGACTCCAAATAAGGCCCTGTAACTGAATTGGTCCGCATTTCTTCCAAACTTACAGTATCATCGAATATGCATCGCTGCAGATATTTTTCAACCTGTTTCTCCATATTTTTAGACGCCTCGTTAACATAATTTATTTCTTTAATTTCTATGCAAACTCCCTCTTGATTAAGAATCGAAATAATTTGTTCCGCAGCAGTATATGGCTCACTGAGCCGCCTTTTAAAACCCGAGAGGTAATAGTTAAAAAATTTAAGATAATGTGAGTTTATGCTGGCATGTGCAATAAAACCAACACCACTATTATTTTTTCCATATCCCAGGGCGCGCAACATTGATATGACGGATGATCTTAGTTCGATCTTCGGAATCGCATATAAGGCGTGTACAGCCCATACGACGTCAAAACAAGTATTATAAATATTAAAATCCTGAAGTTTAGTTTGGTATTCATTCGCCAAATTAAACGGTGATTTTAATGCTTTACGAGCTTCGGTAATCGAAAAGATAGACGGATCCAGAAGTGAATACTCAATTGGCCTAATTAATGCATCTGCTATGTCTCCTCGAGCTGTAAGTGCCGTCGGGAATTTCCCAGATCCACATGCCACATCTAAAAGCTGCATACAACGAGAGCCAACTCTTTTTTGCCTAGTTTCAAACCAAAGTTTCCAATTAATTTTTTCCGCTAAGTGACGGTAGTCTATTGATGCTAGGGAGTAGAAGCCTTCCATCTCTGACCTGCTGGCTTCACTCCAGTGATCGCAACTACGTTCGAACGTGTTTTTTCCATCGATCATCTTACTGGGTTACTGGGCTTTTGTGTCGGCGTTAATTGGCCAACAAATTGGATTCAATCTACTATCGGCGATACCTCCAGGATCCACTCCGGGAATAAATTTTTGCCAATCTCCAGATACAAGAGTCGGTTGATCGACCACGCGAGAACCATTTGCAAAATAAGTATTTGCTAACACTACCCGCATACGTGATGTCTTGTTGCCGTTTGCTGTGTGAAAGCTTCGATTGTGATGAAAACTAACCTCACCCATAGCGAACGCTTTATTTTCTATTTCTACATTATTTCGATCAAAAGTCTTGTTAATAAGTTTATCGTAGCTCGTATCAAATTTATTAAATTTGATATTTTTGACCAGATTGAAAACACTTAAAGGCTTTGCGAAAGCTAAAGGTCCCATCAAAACAGGTATTGGCTGCGCTGGAATCCAAGCAGTTACAACGTCTTGAGTTGCTAAGGGGAAATGATGATCATCACAATGCCATGGCGTTCGTCCGCAACCAGGCTCTTTTACGAGAATATTATCATGATATAAACGTACACTTTTTCCACCAAGCAAGTCAGAACAAATTTTCGCGATGCGAGGACTAAGAACATAGCGTCGAAGAAGCTTATTGGTTAACCACAGCAATTCAAGACTTAAAAACCGATTATTAACTCCATAATTCGAACTTAAGTCAAAGGATTTCCTGAGAAGCTCGATAATTTCATGTCGCAGGCGAGCAACAGCTCCTTGAGATAGAACATTTGGTAATTTAATAAATCCATCTCGACGAAACGCTATGCATTGATGTTTTGTTACATGATAAAGGTCACTGAGTTCATTTTCGATCTGGTCATCTGAGGCCATGTCGCAATTAGGGATCGGAGAGAGGTCCACTAAATCAGAAGCCTCAATCTTACGGGGATTATCAGCCAACGTGACATACCAATCCCACCAAGCCTGATTATCTTGTTCCCAGGGTTGGTTAATATCAGAATTCACAGCATTTCGCCCTTTTAACATTTTGTTCGACTGGTGGTTTTTTTTGATCGTATGTTTCCTTTTTCAAAATTCAAGATAAGAAATTTAGTTTTCAAGGAATATATAAAGAACGTTTTGAACAAAGGTAATTGATGGTCACTTTTTTTTGTAAAACTTGCTCTATTTCTCTAATTTCTTCCCAATATTTTTTAACTCGATACCCTTTTCCCTTAATTCTTGATTCAAGTTGGTCATATAATCCCCTTTGGTATATTTTACCATTTTTCAATGACCCACTGATTAGAAAATTACATCAAGCGAAATCTATGTTTTGCCCAAAGAATCTGCGAAAAAATACAAAGTCGGTTATGGGATTCGTCATATCCACCCCTTCAAGCCCAAAGTCCGACCACACCTTTTACCAGACTGATCAGTTATGGTTTGTCAAATAATAATACTCTTATCCTGAAAAGCAGGTAAAAAATA
>PAHB01000027.1 GCA_002704665.1 Pseudomonadota bacterium | reverse complement strand
TCAAATTTGATGAAATTTTTGTTTGAATGACTAGGATTAAAGGGCAATTGAGGTTTACAATATCGTATTTTGGAATTAGAAGAGAGTAGAAAATGAAAAGAACCTATCAGCCATCGAAAGTTAGGCGGGCTAGAAGGCACGGATTCAGGGCAAGAATGAAAACGAGGAGTGGCCGCTTGATAATAAATGCTCGCAGAAATAAAGGAAGGTCGCAGGTAAGTCTCTGAACATCGGGCATGGCGAAGGAAATAAAATAAAGCCATTAAAGGGGGCTTGTCAATTTCGAGGTCCCTTCAATTTTACGTCGAAGAATAAAATTTTTTTTGTCGGTCTAAAAGCGCGGTGTGGGGAAAATGGTGATACAAGGTTGGGTATTGTTATCACTAAGAAAATTTGTCCTCGTGCGGTGGATAGAAACAGATTGCGCAGGGCGGTCAGGGAGTCTGCCAGAATGATCTTTTACCGTCGGGCAAATATTGATGTCGTGGTTAAAGTTAGGGGTTTTGTTCCGAAGATTGCTCAAAAAAAAGCGGTGCGTAGCCTGAACGATTTATTTCGAGGATTATTGAGTGAAAACGTTAGTAATATTTGTGATTAAAACTTATCAGGTAGGGGTTTCTCCGTTTATTGGAAACAATTGTAGGTTTTCCCCAACATGCTCACAGTATACGGTGGAGACTATAAATAAAAAAGGAGTGGTAAAAGGGTGTTGGTTGGGGGTTTGTAGGTTGTTTAAATGTCACCCGTGGCATCCGGGGGGATACGATCCGTCACCCTAAAGCACGAAACTCCTTGTTGATACGAAAAATTTTATCTTTTAGGTGTTGTTTTGAAATAAAAAAAATAATTACCCATCAAAAAATTGGTGGGTGAGGGGTTGAGGTTGTTTTAAATAGGTTGATATGGACAGTTTAAGAATATTCGCGGCGTTAATTTTAGCAGTTTCCTCTTTTTTACTGGTGGAGGCCTGGTTTGAAGAAGATAGTAAGGTAGGTCAGACACAAGAGGCTGCCGAGCCCTACGAAAGTAAACAACCCACAAATGGAAATGAAAATGAGGTTCCCGCGGTCAGTGTGTCTTTGGATCGCGAGCCGGAAAGCAGGTCTGGGAAAATCACTGGCGCGGAAAGGATAGTTCTTGACGAGCAAATAGGGAATAAAGTCAAAGTAAAAACAGATTTGTTTGAGATAACTTATAACAGTATCGGCCCGGAAATTGAAAGAGTCGAGCTGCTAAAGCATCCTTCAAAAGAGAGCCCGAATGAAAATTTCGTTATTCTGAATAAAACCTTCGGACACAATTACACGGGTCAAATAGGTTTGATTGGGGATGGGTTAGCTAATCATAAGGATGAGTTTTTTATCCCCGAGGCGCATTATGAATTAGCAGGCGATACTGACGTCTTAGAGGTGCCCTTTAGCATAGTGAAAGACAATGTGACGGTAATTCACACGTTCACCTTTACCCGAGGGTCTTATGTTATCAAAATCAATACCATGGTAAAAAATGGTCGGCAAGAGGATTTAGACGTGCACGCTTATTATCAATTGGTGCGTGACGATAGCAACCCATCTGGTTCATCAATGATGATGCCCACCTACACTGGAGTCGCCTTATTTACCGAGGACTCCAAATATAAAAAGATCGATTTTTCGGATATCAAGAAAGGACAGAAAAAGTATCCAAACAGTGCAGATAATGGTTGGATTGCTATCATACAACACTACTTCTTAGGCGCATGGTTGCCTGAAGATGGCAAGCCAAGAGAATATTTTACAAGGCTGTTAAAAAACAATTTGTACGGTGTTGGGGTGATTTTACCGATCGGTAACATCCCAAGTCAGTCCAGCGGAGGCGTCCAAAATCGTTTGTACGTCGGTCCTCAGGACCAAGACAATCTATCGGAACTATCTAACGGATTAAATCTAACTGTTGACTATGGTTGGCTAACCATTATTGCCTCCCCGCTATTCAGGGTATTAAAATGGATAAACGAATACGTTTCTAATTGGGGTTGGTCAATTGTGGTGTTAACCATCCTTATCAAGTTGATATTTTACCCATTGTCAGCAGCTAGCTATAAATCCATGGCAAAGATGAGGGTTGTAGCTCCGAAATTGCAAAAGCTAAAGGAACTTTACGGTTCAGACAAACAGCGCATGCAACAGGAGATGATGTCACTCTACAAGAAGGAACAGATCAACCCACTTGGGGGATGTTTGCCAATACTTGTGCAAATTCCGGTTTTTATAGCGCTATATTGGGTATTGCTGGCCAGCGTTGAATTGAGGTATGCACCCTTTATTTTGTGGATAGATGATTTGTCAGCCAAAGATCCTTTTTACGTGCTTCCGATATTAATGGGCCTAAGTATGATAATACAAACTCGGTTAAATCCGACTCCTCCGGATCCCGTTCAAGCGAAGATTATGAAAATTATGCCCATAGTTTTTAGCGTGTTTTTCTTCTTTTTTCCGGCCGGATTAGTTCTTTACTGGTTAGCTAATAACATCTTATCTATTGGGCAACAATGGAGGATTACCCGGGTTATCGAGGGTAAAACACGGGCGAATGTACCCAAGTGACACAATTGTTGCAACTAGTACAGCGCAGGGCAAAGCCGGTATCGGTGTTTTGCGATTATCGGGCCCGATAGCTGCAAAAATAGGAATGTGTCTGTCTCGCAGGAAGGAATTAAAAACCCGCGTTGCTACTAGTAGTTCCTTTTACGATCAAAAAGGCGTCAAAATTGACAATGGAATCCTTATTTTTTTTAAACACCCCAGTTCTTATACAGGTGAAGACGTCGTCGAAATTCAGGGACATGGGGGAGTCATCGTACAAAAACTTTTATTGTCTCGTTGTGCTGAGTTAGGCGCAAGACTAGCAGAGCCAGGCGAATTTACAAAAAGAGCGTTTCTGAACGGAAAAATAGATTTATTACAGGCGGAAAACGTTCAACAATTAATAAGTGCAAGCACAGAACGGGCAGCTAGAAGCGCCATGCGTTCCCTCGAAGGCGAGGGATCAACCCAATTAAGGGGAATTTCGGAGCGGTTAACTTCTCTTAGGGCAGAAGTGGAAGCCAGAATAGACTTTTCTGACGAAGAGGTAGATCCTATCGATGAAGAAATTTTCCTGAGTCGTTTGGAAGGTGTAGCGAATGACTTAAATATAATTCACAAAAACATGGAGCAGGGGGTTATCCTTCAAAAAGGGGTAAAGGTTGTTCTTTTTGGGCCACCAAATGTTGGTAAATCTACTATTTTTAATAAACTGCTTCAGAAAGAATCAGCCCTAGTAACAGATATTGCTGGAACAACCAGAGACGCTCTTATAGGCCAATTTGAACTTGGTGGTGTCCGGTTTGAAATAGTAGATACTGCGGGCGTCAGAGATTCGAATGCTGTTATTGAAAAGCTTGGAATAGATAAAACAAAACAAGAGCTGAGCTCAGCCAACATAGCGCTCTACATAACCGATAACCAAAAACACTTATCAAACTATCAAAGGCTGGGCGTAGAATTGCCCGATGATGCGAAGCTCATAAAAGTCCTGAATAAAACGGATTTATCAGGAATAGATTCATGCTTTTCTTCACATAACGGAGAGAGCGTTGTTTCTATGTCGGCATTGTACGACGCAAATCTGGCACCACTGAAAAAAGCGATTTTTGCAACAATTGGTGAAAAAGCAGCAGACGAGGAGGGGGTTTTGATGGCGAATGGTAGACAAATCCAAGCTATCAAAGATTGTCTTTTGGCGCTAAAAAAAGCTCAGCTTGAACTAGAACGGCTAGAGTTGCTTGCAGAAGAGTTAAGGGCAGCCTCAAACAGCCTTGGAATAGTTACTGGTGAAGTTGCCGCAGATGATATACTAGGGGTAATCTTTGCTGAATTTTGTATTGGAAAATAAAACATCATAAGTTCAATGTTTCACGTGAAACATTTTTTGGTAAACCATAACACTGTTATGTTCAACGGTTTGGAGAGTGTGTATTGAAATATTCGGAAGCTTTCGATGTTATTGTTGTGGGTGGTGGTCATGCTGGAACCGAGGCTGCTTTAGCCTCCGCTAGAACTGGCAGCAAAACATTATTGGTAACCCATAATTTAGATACTCTCGGGCAAATGTCTTGTAATCCTTCGATAGGTGGTTTGGGGAAAAGCCATTTGGTGAAAGAAGTCGACGCTTTAGGCGGTGCGATGGCCGCAGCGGCCGATAAAGCAGGGATTCAATTTCGCGTTTTGAACCGAAGTAAAGGCCCAGCTGTCCGCGCAACACGTGTGCAGGCTGATAGGGTTTTATACAGGTCGGCAATAAGGAAAATGCTGGAAGAGCAAGAAAACTTAGCCTTGCTCCAACAGCCCGTTAGCGAGATCAAGCTGCAACGAGGCTCTGTATGTGGAGTGATAACCGAGACTGGCGTTTCCATTGAAGGAAAGGCAATCGTGATGACCGTTGGAACCTTCCTGTCCGGACAAATTCATGTTGGAAACACCTCATATCAGGCCGGTAGGGCAGGAGATCCTGCATCTGTATCCTTGGCCAAAAGTCTTCGAGAGCTTGCTCTTCCGGTTAAACGTCTAAAAACGGGGACTCCTCCGCGACTTGATGGAAAAACAATCAATTTTGAGGTGCTAGAAAAACAACACGGCGACCTCCCCCGCCCTGTTTTTTCGTATTTTGGCAGCGTAGATGACCATCCTGAGCAGAGAGTTTGTTGGATTACGCACACAAACCCACGCACTCATAGCATAATAAAAAGCAATCTGCATCTTTCGCCAATGTTCAGCGGGGCCATAGAGGGCGTGGGACCTAGATACTGCCCTTCGATAGAAGATAAGATAACGAGATTTGGTGATAAAGAAAATCATCAGGTTTTTTTGGAGCCGGAGGGTCTCACAACTAACGAGATTTATCCGAACGGAATATCAACAAGTTTACCGTTCGAGACCCAAATCGAATTCGTGAAATCAATCTCCGGCCTGGAAAACTGTTCCATACTTCGTCCCGGATATGCAATAGAGTATGACTATTTTGACCCAACGGAGCTAAAACCAACTCTGGAGACAAAAAGTATAGAGCGTTTGTTTTTTGCTGGGCAAATAAACGGCACTACTGGTTACGAGGAGGCTGCCGCTCAAGGTATTGTAGCGGGTTTAAATGCATCCCTTGAAACAAAGGGTGAAAAGCCTTGGGCTCCGCTTAGGAGCCAATCTTACATAGGGGTTTTAATAGATGATTTAGTAACGAAAGGGGTCTCCGAACCGTATAGAATGTTTACCAGCAGATCGGAGTTTCGTCTTAGTCTGCGCCAGGATAATGCTGATCTTAGGTTAACGCCACTTGGAAGAGATTTGGGTTTGGTGGATGATGAAAAGTGGGCAAAGTTTTCTTTTAAGAGGGAAGCTATAGATCAGGAATTAGTGCGGGCGCGAACAACAAACGTTGATGTAAAAAAAGATCATTTAAATCATATATTTGTCGATTTTAAGGCAGGTAAAACATATAAGGCGATCGATCTTTTGAAGCGCCCAAACTTAACGTTCCAAGATCTGCTTCAATCCACTAATTATGAAAGTGCGGGTTTGTCCGATTTAATTCAAGAACAAATCGAAATCCATGCAAAATACGAAGGATACATAAGGCGTCAGCGCGAGGAAGTAAGTCGTCAGCAGGGTTTTGAGACACTTAAACTCCCAGTGGACATTGATTATGAGTCTGTAAACGGATTATCAAATGAAGTAAAACAATTGCTCAAATCTCGCCGGCCTGACACCTTTGGTCAGGCATCAAGAATAAGTGGAATAACCCCGGCGGCGCTATCATTATTGATGGTCTATTTGAAAAAGCGTAAAACTTTTGCCGAGACCGGAAAAAGGTAAAAACTTTCAAATGATCGGAGAGAATGAATTTCTGCGCGGCGTTGATATGCTCCAATTGTCGTTCGAGAGAGAAAAAATTCATAAGTTAAAAATTTATGCGGAATTACTGGAAAAGTGGAATAAAGTTTATAACTTGACGGGCTTAAAAAATAAATCACAGTGGTGGACGCACCATTTTCTGGACAGCTTATCGATTGTTGAATTTGTTAGAGGGAACAGTCTGGTTGACATAGGAACAGGAGCCGGTTTGCCTGGCGTCGTCCTTGCAATAGCTTTTCCAGCAAAGCAAGTTACATTGGTAGACAGTAACCAAAAAAAGGGAGTATTTCTTAAAGAGGTTGCAGCTACGATAGGGCTGAACAATATAAAAGTTATTACTAAAAGGGTTGAACATTTCCATCACAATCCCGGGTTTAGCTTCATTGTTTCTCGCGCCTTTTCAAATCTAGCAACGTTTCTCAAGTTGGGATCCCATCTTTGTGTTTCAGATGGAATCATGGTGGCCATGAAGGGAAAATTGGATAAAAAAGAGTGCGCGTCGGTTCCAACGGAGTGTTTGCTTCGAGTGGTACCACTTGATGTTCCTTTTTTGAAAGAAAACCGTAATCTTGTTTTTATGAATCCTATGCGCAAAGAGGGATAAGTGAGAGTGAAAACAAAAGTTCTGGCGATAGCTAATCAAAAGGGGGGAGTTGGAAAAACCACAACAGCTATAAATTTATCAGCTAGCCTCAGCTTGGCGAGCAAGAAAGTCTTACTAATCGATCTTGATCCCCAAGGAAATGCCACGACTGGGAGCGGGATTAATAAGGACTCGGCAAACCCCTCCGTTTACCAGGTATTACTGGGTGATAGTAGTATTGACACCGCCACGATGCGAAGCCAGGAAGGGGGGTTCGATGTAGTCCCTGCTAATAGACATCTAGCCGGGGGTGAAATTGAGCTAGTGGAAATCGAAGATCGAGAACTTCGCTTGAAAAAAGCTCTTTGCGAGGTTTCCACCAATTATGATTATGTAATCATAGATTGTCCTCCAGCTCTTAGTTTGCTGACAATAAATGGTTTTACAGCGGCAAATGCGGTGATGATTACTATGCAGTGTGAGTATTATGCACTTGAGGGATTACGGGATTTAGTCGAAACCATTAAGCGTATAAGGTCAAGTTTTAACAAGAAACTTCAAATAGAGGGTTTGCTGCGAACCATGTATGATCCGAGAAATTCTTTAACGCAGCAGGTTTCAGATGATCTTGAGGAACATTTTGGGGATAAAGTTTATAGAACCGTTATCCCAAGAAACATTAGGCTTGCAGAGGCTCCTAGCTTTGGTCTACCGGCGGTTAGTTTTGACGCAAGTTCTCGGGGTGCTTTGGCATATTTAGATTTGGCGCGCGAAGTCATGGGACACAACAGCTAACATTCAAATAGGTAAAAAAATGTCGAAAACAAAAGGGTTAGGTCGAGGTTTAGATGCTTTATTTGCGCAAGATGAAAAAGCTACAGCGACACCTCAAGGACGAGAACTAAATATAAAATCACTAGTTGCTGGTCGTTATCAACCACGAACTCATATGGACGAGACATCGCTGCAATCGCTTGCAGCATCAATAAAAGCACAAGGGTTAATCCAACCTATAATGGTTCGATTAATCGATACGGAAAAATATGAAATCATAGCAGGTGAGCGGAGGTGGAGGGCTGCTAAAATCGCTGGACTAAAAAGCGTACCAGTTGTGATTAGAGAGGTCTCAGATGACTCAGCTCTTTCGATGGCTCTAATCGAAAATATTCAAAGAGAAGATCTCAACCCTATTGAAGAGGCTCTCGGAATAGATCGTTTAATTAAAGAATTTGGTATGACTCATGAAATGGCAGCAAAATCTTTGGGTAAGTCCCGAAGCGCTATCTCTAATCTTCTGAGACTTCTAAATCTTGAGGAGAGTGTCCAAAATTTATTGATGGCTAGCAAAATTGATATGGGTCACGCTCGAGCGTTACTATCCTTGGAAAAATCCACTCAGGCTGAAATCGCCAGCAGAATAGTCACGCTGCGTTTATCCGTTAGGGAAACGGAAAGATTAGTTAACACTGGTCTAGCTAACAGGAGGGAAAAAAGAGAAAATAGGAAACCTAGAGATTTAGAGCGTTTAGAAAATGAACTTACAGATACTCTCGGCACGCTTACCACTATTAAACATCAAAAGCGAGGAAGTGGGATTTTACTAATAAACTACTCGAATTTAGATCAATTAGATTTTTTGATAAAGAAACTCAAAACGTAGAATTAAAGCAATTGGCATCCGGCACCTTAACGAATTTTCGTTGACACGTCAGTACCCAGAGAAATAAAATCACCCTTTACTAAATTCACCATACTTATGTCTCTTTTAATTGAAGGCTCTGATTTTTTCGTGCGTGATCAAGTTAAGAAGTTGATCAAGGTGCAATTTTTTTTGGTTTGCATTGTGTCGGTTTCTTTCCTTGTTTTCGGGGGGGCGGTCAACGGTCTTTCGGCCTTGGCTGGAGGATTGATAGCGTTAGTACCGACTTTTCTGTATGGATGGCGAATTGGAATTAATCCAGAGCCATCGCCATGGGAGGCATACCGAGGCCAGATCAAAGGCCAAATTTGGAAATATTTTTCTACAGCAATTTTCTTCACGTTTACCTTTGTTATTTTTGAATCTGTAAATTTTTTAGCACTATTTTCGTCCTATATCGCCGCTCTACTGGTATACTGGGCGGCCTTGGCAAATTGTACAGAAGAGGCTTAGTTAAATGGCTAGTTCAGACGCAGGATCACAGACATCTGCAGAATATATAAACCACCATCTAACCAATTTAAAGATAGGGGAGGGTTTTTGGGCGCTGCACTTGGACACGTTCCTAGTTTCGGGTTTTTTAGGGCTGCTTGCGTTTGGATTAATGTTTAGAGCAGCTCAAAAAGCATCGAGCGGAGTTCCCAGCGGGTTTCAAAATTTCGTTGAAATGGTGGTTACAATGGTCAATGATCAGGTAAAAGATACCTTTCATGGTAAGAGCGATCTTGTCACCCCCCTAGCAATTACTATATTCGTTTGGGTTTTTTTGATGAATGCTATGGATTTAATTCCGGTTGACTTTTTGTCTCAAGGCTTACACCTATTAGGAGTCAATTACTTCAAGCAGGTTCCGACCACGGATCCTAACTTGACTTTTGCTTTATCCCTGACGGTTTTTGCAATCATGATCGGAATGAACATCAAACATAAGGGGGTTTTGGGGCTGGCTAAAGAAGCCCTAACAGTGCCATTTGGAAAATGGCTTTTTCCAGTTAATTTACTGTTTCGAATTATAGAAGATATAGCGAAGCCGATTTCCCTTGCATTAAGATTGTTTGGCAACCTTTATGCTGGTGAGATGGTGTTTATTTTGATAGCGCTGTTTGGGGTGTGGCAGCTTCCGCTGGCACTTCCGTGGGCGTTGTTCCACATTTTAATTATTACTTTGCAGGCGTTTGTGTTTATGATGCTAACGATTGTGTACATGAGCATGGCTGCAGAAAGTCACTAGTGACGACAAATTGTTTTTTTAGATCTGAATTTTAATTCGCTTTACGTAGGAGAAAAAAATGGAAATCTCGTCGGTTTTAGGTATGACTGCTATAGCTGTAGCATTGTTGATTGGGCTGGGTGCTCTCGGAACGGCAATTGGGTTTGGAATTTTGGGTGGTCGTTTTCTGGAGGGCGCTGCTCGGCAGCCTGAAATGATACCTATCCTACAGGTAAAAATGTTCATTGTAGCTGGCCTTCTTGATGCTGTGACAATGATAGGAGTGGGTATTGGACTATATCTTTTATTCGCTAATCCATTCATCGCCATTATAAATGGCTAAAAGCCCAGTGGCTTTCTAGGAGAATCCGATATGGATATCAACGCTACGTTGCTCGGTCATGTTATTTGGTTCGGTGTATTCATCTGGATAACAATGAAGTATATTTGGCCCCCTCTTCAAAAAGCGATGCATGAGCGCCAGCAGGAAATAGCTGGCGGTCTGGCTGCAGCTGAACAGGGTCGAAGAGATCTCGAGCAAGCCGAGAAAAAGTCTCAAGACGTAATTACTGAAGCGCGAGCTAATGCATCAGAAATTATTGGTCAAGCTGAAAAAAGAGGCGCCGAGGTTGTCGAAGAGGCAAAAACCATAGCCCATGCCGAGGCGGAACGAATTTTGGAGGGCGCCAAAGCGGATATAGACCAAGAATTAGCAAGAGCAAAGGAGGAGCTCCGCTCTCAGTTATCTTCCCTCGTGATAGCAGGGACTGAAAAAATTTTAAAACAAGAGGTTGATAAAGCACAACACAAAAAAATATTAATGGAGCTTGAAGAGGAGTTTAATTAACAGTGGCAGAGTTAGTAACAATTGCACGTCCTTACGCTGATGCGCTTTTTGAGCTGGGTCAGAGCGCCAAAACAACGGACGATTGGTCAATTGACTTAGAGTTTTTATTAGCGAGCTATCGAACTGAAGAAATGCAAAATTTTTTAAAAAATCCTAAAATCACCAATCGCAATGTCCAGTCAGTGTTCAATTCGATAATGGATGGACGAGTTAGCGATGAGGCAAAAAATTTTATGCAGTTGGTCATAAAGAACCAAAGGTTACAGGTATTACCATTAATAACTGAAATCTATGAAAAGTTGAAAGCAGACGCAAAAGGCAAAGTAGATGTGGCCATATATTCTGCATTTGACTTGGAAGCGGATGAAGTTGATAGAGTAGTTAGCATAGTTGCGAAAAAAATTAACAAATTGGTAAACCCCATCGTTAAAATTGAAAAAGATCTAATAGGGGGTATAAAAGTTGAAATCGGTGACAAAGTTTGGGACTTGTCGATTAACGGAAAGTTAAAAAGCATGAATTTCAATCTTTCAAAATAGGAGCGAACTAGTAATGCAGTTGAATCCCTCGGAAATTAGTGAATTAATTAAAAATAAAATTGAAAATTTTCAAGATGAGACAGAGGTAAAAACACAAGGAACGGTGGTGTCTGTTACGGACGGAATTTGCCGAGTGCATGGTCTTGCGGATGTGATGCAAGGAGAAATGTTAGAGTTTCCCGACAATACGATAGGTCTAGCACTTAACCTAGAAAGAGATTCTGTCGGGGCAGTGATTCTAGGCGATTACACCCACGTTACCGAAGGCGATATGGTGAGAAGCACGGGGCGTATTTTGGAGGTCCCTACAGGGGAGGCTTTGGTCGGAAGAGTGGTTG